>JABWAY010000032.1 GCA_013360825.1 Candidatus Brocadiia bacterium
CTCGCCACGCCGCCGGACGCCCGCGTCTGGGACCTCGCAGGCGCGACCGTCTACGCCGGCTTCATCGACCCCTCCCTCTCCTCGAAACCCGCCCCCGCCACAGGCGGCGGCCAGGACAGCCCCCGCGCCGGCGGCCGCGGCTTCCTCGGCGTCCCGGGAAACGAAAAAGACCCGGGTTCCCAGGGCCCCGGAGCCCCCCTCTCCTCACTCACCCCCCAGCGACGCGTCGTCGCCGAGTGGACGCCGGATGCGGCCCAGCTCGAAGGATGGCGGGAAGCGGGGCTGACGGCCGCCGTCATCGCACCGGACCGGGGGCTGATCCGCGGAACAAGCGCGCTGGTCCTGCTCGGCAGCGCGGACCCGAACGGCGCCATCCTCCGGCCGGACGTCTTTCTCCACGTCTCCCTTCGCGGCGAAGACGACGGCGAAGGTTACCCGGGGTCCCTGATGGGACGGATCGCCGCCACCCGGCAGGCCTTCCTCGACGCGGAATGGGCCGCCCGCGACGGCGCCCACTTCGCCGCACACCCCGACCGCCCCCGCCCCGCCTTCGACCCCTCCGCCGAAGCCCTCGGCCCCGCGCTCCGCCGGGAACAGACCGTCGTCTTCGAATTCCAGCACGCTCTCGGCATCGACCAGGCATCCCGGATCGCCCGCGAGTTCGGCCTCCAGGTCGTGTTCGTCGGCTCCGGCCAGGAATGGCGCCGCCCCGATCTCGTCGCCGCCGCCGGCGCACCCGTGATCCTGCCGCTTCGCTTCCCGTCCCTCCCGGCGCTCGCCGACCCCGCCGACCTGGATCAGCTCACGCTCGACCAGCTGCGCGGCTGGGACTGGGCGCCGGAAGTCCCCGCGCTTCTCCGCCGCTCCGGGATCGAGGTGGCCCTCACGAGCGCCGGGCTCGACGCGGCCGCATTCCGGAAGGCGGTGCGGCAGGCGATCGACCGGGGACTCTCCGAGGCCGATGCCCTCGCGGCCCTCACGACGGTCCCCGCCCGGCTCGCCGGCGCGGACCGGGAACTCGGCACGATCGCGCCCGGGAAACTCGCCAACCTGACGGTCGTGGACGGGAGCTGGTTTGACCCGGAGGCGAAGGTCCGGGGCGTCTGGATCGAGGGGATCTGGCACCCGGTCAAGCCGGGGGCGGAGGGCCGGAAGGAGCCGGCGACGGAGGAGGAGAGGGCGAAGCAGAAGAAGGACAGGGAGGAGGCGGAGAAGAAGCGCGCGGAGCTGGCGGCGGTGTTCGCGAAGCGGGAGGCGCGCGCCCCGCTGGCGGAGCGCGGGCCGGCGGACTTTCCCGGCGCGGTGCTCGTGCGCGGCGCGACGGTGTGGACCTGCGGGCCGCGCGGGCGGTTCGTCGGGGATCTCCTGGTCGAGAAGGGGGTCATCGCGGCGGTCGGCACGGGTCTGGCCGCCCCCGCCGGAGCGCTGATCATCGACGGCACGGGGCTCCACGTCACCCCGGGCCTCATCGACTGCCACAGCCACTCGATGATCGTCGGCGGCGTGAACGAAGGAACGCTTCCTTCCACCGCGATGGTCCGGATCGGCGACGTCGTGAACAGCGAGACCGACCGGATCTACGAGCAGCTCGCGGGAGGGCTCACGACCGCGAGCCTGCTGCACGGGAGCGCCAACCCGATCGGCGGCCAGAACTGCGTCATCAAGCTCCGCGACGGGGCGTCCCCCGCGGGGCTCGTCTTCGCGGAGGCCCCCCGGGGGATCAAGTTCGCCCTCGGGGAGAACGTCAAGCAGTCGAACTGGGGGGAGAAACACACGACCCGCTTCCCGCAGTCCCGCATGGGGGTCGCGGCGTTCTTCGAGAACCGGTTTCTCGCGGCGCGGCGGTATCTCGACGCGTGGGAGGCGGCCCGGAAGGATCCGGAGGCCGAGCCGGTCCGCCGGGACCTGGAACTGGAGGCGCTCGGCGAGATTCTCCAGGGGTCGCGCCTGATTCACTGTCACTCGTACCGGGCGGACGAGATCCTGATGCTCGTCCGGCTGATGGACGGGCTGAAGGTCCGGATCGGCACCTTCCAGCATGTCCTCGAGGGGTACAAGGTCGCGGACGAGATCGCGCGGCACGGCGCGGGGGGGAGCGCGTTCAGCGACTGGTGGGCGTACAAGTTCGAGGTCTACGACGCGATCCCCCACGCCGGGGCGCTGATGCACGAGCGCGGGGTGGTGGTGTCGTTCAACTCCGACTCGAGCGATTTCGCGCGCCGGCTGAACCTCGAGGCCGCGAAAGCGGTGAAGTACGGCGGCGTTCCCGAGGAGGAGGCGTTGAAGTTCGTGACGCTGAATCCGGCCCGCCAGCTCGGGGTCGACCGCTGGGTCGGGTCCCTGGAGCCGGGGAAGCACGCGGATTTCGCCGTCTGGAGCGCCTCCCCGCTGGACTCGTCGTCGATGTGCGTGCAGACCTGGATCGACGGGGCGCGGTACTTCGACCGGGCCCACGCCGGGGGGCGCGCCGGCGCGCGCCAGAAGGAACGCGAAGCCCTGATCGCCAAGCTGAAGAAGACCGCGGAACCCGGCGGGGGCGGCGCCGGCGCGAAGGGCGAGGGGGCGAAGCACTTCGGGACCGCTCTCGAGAAGGCGAACGACGGGATCACGGATGTGCACTGCGGCGGGGCGTGCCTGCACGGATGCGACAACCATCGCGGAGGGAGCCGGTAATGAACACGATCCGAACGCTGGCCCTCCTCGCGACGATGGCCTGCCTGGCGTCCGCCGGGGAGATCCTGCTGCGCGGTGCGACGGTCCACACGGTGACGGGCGGGACCCTCTCGCCCGGCGACGTGCGGGTGAAGGACGGGGTGATCGCGGAGGTGGGGACCGGGCTCGCCGCCGGCGGAGCGCGTGTGGTGGACCTCACGGGACTGCACCTCTACCCCGGGCTCATCAATCCCCTCTCCTCGCTCGGCCTGCAGGAGATCGGAGCCGTCCGCGCCACGAACGACACGAGCGAGGTCGGAGGGTGGTCTCCCGCGATCGATGCGCTCATCGCCGTCCACGCCGACTCGGAACTCATCCCCGTCGCCCGCGCCAACGGGTTCACCCACGCCCTCGCCGTCCCGATGGGCGGAACCGTCCCCGGCCACTCCTCCACCGTCCGGCTCGCCGGGTGGACCTGGGAGGAGATGGCGGTCCGCCGGCGTACCGCTCTTCATGTCTTCTGGCCCCCGATGGAACTCGACCTGCGCTCCCGTGAAGAGATTCGGGGAGGCGGAGAATGGAAGGCGCCGGACAAACAGGCGGAGGAACGCCGGGCGCGCCTGAAGGAGCTCGACGAGTTCTTCAATGAAGCCGAGGCCTACCGCAAGGCCCGGGACGCGGCGAAGGCCGGGAACGGGGGAATCCCCGACCGGGAGATCGTCCCGGCCTGGGAGGCGCTCCTCCCGGCCCTCCGCGGGGAGATTCCCGTGTTCCTGCACGCCTCCGAGGAACGGCAGATCCGCGCCGCCGTCGCGTGGGCGAAAGCGCGGGGCTGGTCGCGCTGCGTCATCGCCGGGGGACGGGATGCGTGGCGCTGCGCCGCCCTGCTCGCAGAGGCAAAGGTCACCGTCGTCTACGATGCGACCTTCGGGCTCCCGCCCCGCGACACCGATCCGTACGACGTCCAGTACACCGCCGCCGCGACCCTCGTGAAAGCCGGCGTCCCCGTGGCGTTCTCGAACGGGACGGGCGGCTGGGCGGCCGCCGACGCGCGCAATATCCCCTACCACGCCGCGCAGTCCGCCGCCTTCGGCCTCTCCCCCGAGGACGCGCTGAAAGGACTGACTCTCGCACCCGCGCGGGCCCTCGGGCTCGACGACCGGCTCGGGTCGATCGAGACGGGAAAGGAAGCGTCGCTGATCGCCGTCAGCGGGGACATCCTCGACATCCGGAGCGTCGTGAAGCAGATGTGGATCGCGGGAGAGGACACCCCGCTCGAGAGCCGCCACACACGCCTGTGGGAGAAATACCGCAAGCGCGGAAAATAGCGGCGCCGGCGCACCCCGGCCCGCCCCGTCTCAGGCGGGATCCGCCCCCTCCGCGGGGCGCAGCGTGTCCACCGCCTCCTTCACCGCCAGAACCTGCCGGGCGACCTTCGTCTGCAGCTTCGTGACCTCGTCCAGCACCTTCGCCGAGGACGTCTGGATCGTCGTCGCGAACCGCCGGATCTCCTCCAACCCCTGCAGATCCCGCTCCATCTGCGCGAGCGCCGTGTCGAGATCCGCGATCCCCGCCGTCCGGTTCGTGTCCTGGCGCGCCCGCCGCACGAGCAGCGCCCGCGCGACCTCGAGCGCCGCGCTCACGCGCAGGTCCGTCGCCGGGTCCTCCGGATCCCAGACGACGACCAGCGTCATCCCGTGCCGCTGGAAGCGCGGCATCCCCTCCGGCGCAACCCCCGACCCCATCACGAAAATCCCGACCTGCGCCTGACGGTTCTTCCGGACATCCTCCATCTCCGCCAGGATGTCCTTGACCCCGTACGAACGGTCGTCCTTCGCCTCGACCGCGATCGTTTCCCCCGGCGCGATCGAATCCGATCCCATCTCGACCAGGAAGTCGCCCTTCTTCGAGTACTTCACCGCCCCCGGCACCGCCCCGACGGCCTGGAAGACCTCCCCGCGCCGCGCCGCCTCGGACTGCAGCAGCTGCCCCAGCGCCTCCTCGAACGTCGCCCCCTTCCGCGTCGTCCCGGCCTCCACCTGCCGCCGGGCGCGCATCCCCTCGAATTCCTTCATCACCGTCTGCTGGAACTCGAGCTGGCGCTTCGAAAGATCGTCGATCGTGGAGTGAAGCTCCTTCTTGAAGCGCACGATCGAGGAGCCCTCGTTGTCCAGCGACCACTCGGACGCGAGCTTTCCGATCGTTTCGGAGAAGTTTTTCTCCAGCGTCCCCTGCCCTTCCCCGACCCGCTGCACGAGGCGCGCGAGGGCGGACTCCGGGCGGTTCATGTCGAACTCCCCGAGGAGTTTCGCCCGCTGGTCCTGGAGGGCGGCCTGGAGCGACTCCTGGAGGCGGGCGAGCAGCCCGGACTTCTGCTCCGGGGAGAGCATCTGGAGCAGCGGCGACTGCGATCCGACATGGCGGATCAGGGTCTGCGCGAGGGTGGAGGCATCCTCCCCTCCGACATGCTGGCGGAGCAGCCGGTCGAGCTGCCCCCCCGTCCGGGTCAGGCCGTCCATCAGCTGGGGAATCGAGCCGGTGGAGGCGTCGAAATAGCGCCTCAGCTCCCCGGCCATCTCCGACGCCGCCTTCGTCCGGTGCTCCACCAGCTTCGCCTCGACATCGGCCACGAGCTCCCGGCCGGCATCCCGCAGCGCCCTCTCGTCGAGGGACCCCGCCGCCTGCTTCAGCGCGAGCACGCCGACGCGCAGCGCCGCCAGCGCGAACGCCTCCCGCTCCTCCGCCTCGCCCCGGCGCGCCAGCTCGGCCAGCACCTCGGGGTCGGTCACCCTCAGCCTGAGTTCCAGCCCCCCGGCCGGGACGATCTTCAGCGGCGTGGTCATCCTCTCACTCCGTCTCCCCGGCCGACGGATCGAGGCGTTTCAGGACCATCACCGTCAGGTCGTCGCTCGCGGGGGCGTCTCCCCTGTGGTGGAGCACCGCGTTCACGATCCCCTGCGCCATGCGCACCGCCGGATAGACCCCCGCCCGGTTCAGCGCCTTGATCAGCTTCTTCTCGCCGAACTCCTCCGCCGACTCGTTCATCGCCTCGGTGATCCCGTCCGTGTAGAACACCAGCTGCTCCCCGGGCTGCAGGACGACCCGGGACTCGCGAAGGGCGCGCTCGAAGATCGGGCCGCGCACCAGCCCCATCGCCGCGCCGCCGGTCTCCACCGTCTGGACCAGCCCCATCCCCTGAAACTGCGTCCAGAGGAACGGCGGATTGTGCCCGCAGCTGACCAGCGTGACCGTCGCGTCCGCCGGATCGAAAACCGCATACAGCAGCGTCAGGAACAGGCCCGTCGGCAGGTCCGGCGTGATCCGGTCGTTCGCCGCAAGCACCGCCGCCCGCGCGCTCGAGTGCTGCTGCGCCACCGTGTGAAACACCGTCCGCGCCATCACCATGATCATCGCCGCGGAAATCCCCTTCCCGGACACGTCCGCGACGATCAGCCCCACCCGCCCCCCGTCCAGCCGGATCACGTCGTAGTAGTCGCCGCCGACGTGCTGCGCGGGCATGTACTGCACCGCGATCTCGAACCCGGGCACCTCCGGCAGCTCGGAGGGAAGGAGCGTGCTCTGGATCTCCCGCGCCCGCTCGAGCTCCTTCTTCAGCACGGGATCCGCCTCGATCTCGATGATCGAATGCCGCCGGACCGGCGGCGGCAGCGCCACCTCGTTCACCGTGTCCGTCAGCGCCGGCGGCTCGATCGGCATCGGCAGGAACCGGAGATTCGGATAGTTCGCCGCCGCCGCCGACTTCTGGATCGTCTCGTCCCACGAAAGCAGCACCACCGGCACCGGACGCTTCCCCGCCTTCGCCACGTCGTCCAGGAACCGGACCCCCTCCGGCCCGCGGAATCCGGAGTCCGCGATCAGACCCGACCAGTCCGTCCCGTTGTTCAGCATCTCGACCGCCTTGGGCGGCGACTGGACCCCGGTGACTTCGAATCCGCCCTGCTGAAGCGCGGCGGTCCACTCGCTGAGGAGGGGCGGGTCTTCCTGCATGACGAGGACGCGGCGGAGTTTGGCGACCTCCTCGGCCATGGGGAGGAGCTTGAAGAGCTGGGAGAGTTTCCGCGCGCGTTCCTCCGCGGGGACGCCGGACGACTCCAGCTGAGCGGCGATCTGGTCCACCATGTTGACGAAGTCGTTGATCGCTCCGCTGCGGACCAGCTCGGCGATCTGGCGGGAGAGCGCCCCCTGGTTTCCGCCGCCGTCCGAATTCACGAACGCGCTCAGCAGGTGGAGCATGTCCTGCTGCGACTCCCCCCCCGCCGCGAGCGCGGTGACCGCGTTCTCGTCGGCGCCGTCCTCCAGCGCGACGAAGCGGAGTTCGTTGATGCGGATGTTGTGCAGGGGCTTGAGCAGCTCGGGCTTCAGCGTGCCGTCCTTCAGCACCTCCTCGGGCTTCTTCACGAGGATGTCGACCAGCGCCGTGAACTCGGCCTGCTGGACCCCCCGCGCGACGGAAAAGGACGCCAGCCCGCGCGCCATCAGGGTCTCGGTGAACGCCTTCAGGATCGCCGTCATCTCGCGGACCGGGCGGCCCTGCACGATCAGCACGTTCTCCTTCGTGCCGAGCGCGACCGGCGACTCCAGCTGCGTCATCTTGTCCAGCCACGAGAACGCATCCTTCAGGTCCACGAGCACCTGGGGATGCGTCGGAGAGTACATGCGGAAGCTCCGGACGCACTTGTTGAATGCGCGGGCGAACTCCATCGCGAGGTTCATCAGATCGGGCAACCGCGCGTCTCCGACGGGACCCTGTGTCACGGGTGAAATTTCGAGGTGGCGCTGCATTGTATGCCATGCGCCCGCGGGAGGGACAGAGAGTTAGGGACCGCCGACCTTCACCCGCAGCGTCCGACGGACCTTTCCGTCCGGCGTGGACAGGACGACGTCGGTGCTCCCGAATGCGCGTCCGGTGAAGCGGATGGGGCCGCGCGCTCCCACGTACAGGACTTCGGCGGTGCAGGCATGCGGCGTCTCCGGGTCGGGCTCCTGCATGAGCGTCGTGTTTTCAAGCGCGACGAAGCAGGCCCGCACGCCCGCCAGCCGGTCGCCGGCCGCGTCGGTGTAGAGCACGTCGACCTCCAGGTTCTCACCGGGGAGAAGGCGCAGCGTATCGCCGCTGCGGCGCGACTCCCGGTCGGGATCGTAGACCTTCCAGTCGAGCGCCGCGGCCGGGGCGACGGTCACCTCCACGCTGTCGACGACCGTCTCGCCGTCGCGGATCTCCACGACCGTCCGGCCCGGCGCGACGCCGCGAACCAGCCACCGCCAGACCGCCCCGTCCTCCGTCTTCGCGGCCGCGACGACCGCTTCGAGAACACGGACGACTGCGGGATCCTGCGCGACCGCGTGGAGCACCTGGGAGTGTGCCCGGGAGCGCGCCACGAGCTGCGTCTCCCCCGCCTCGACGAGCGGCGTGGACGGGGAGAATTCGTCGGCCCAGAACCCGTTGGAGAGCTTGAACTCGAGCGCCCCGCCGCGCCCGGGCTCAAACCGCTCCCGGAAGCAGCCGGGGAGGAGGAGGAGGGGAACGATCAGCAGGAGGAGGCGCACGGCCGGATTATCCCGCCCACTCCCCCCGCCCGGCAACATCCGGTCGACCGCGGGGATGTCGCGGCCGTCCCCCGCGTGCCGGATTCGCCCCGCGCCGGCTTTCCACCCGCCGCCCCCTCGACTACACTCCACCGCATGCCCACCCGCAACCCGACCCGATCGATCCGCATCGGCCGCATCCGCATCGGCGGCGGCGAACCGATCGCCGTCCAGTCGATGTGCTCCACCCACACCAGCGACGTCGACCAGACCGTCTGGCAGTGCGAAGAACTCCGCAAGGCCGGCGCGGGAGTGGTCCGGGTCGCCGTCGACAACCAGAAGGACGTCGACGGGCTCGCGGAGCTCCGCAAACAGACCACCGCCAACCTCGCCGTGGACATCCAGGAGAACTACCCCCTCATCGAGAAGGTGGCCCCCCACGTCGACAAGATCCGCTACAACCCGGGCCACATCCACCACCTCCAGAAAAACCGCGCGGTCGGCGACAAGGTCGCCTGGATCGCGAAGATCGCCGCGGACCACGGCCTCGCCATCCGCGTCGGCGTCAACTGCGGGTCGGTCGCCCCGGAATTCCTCGAGAAGTGCCCCACCCAGGCGGACGCCATCGTCGACAGCGCCCTGTTCCACTGCGACCTCCTCGACAGGGCCGGGTTCTCCGACTACTGCGTCTCCCTCAAGGACAGCGACCCCGCCAAGGTCGTCGACGTCAACCGGCGCTTCGCCGAACGCCGCCCCGACGTCCCCCTCCACCTCGGCGTCACCGAGGCCGGCCTCCCCCCCGACGGCGTCGTCAAGACGCGCATCGCCTTCGAACAGCTCATCACCCGCGGCATCGGCGACACCATCCGCGTCTCCCTCACCCTTCCCAACGAGGCCAAGGCCGCCGAAGTCGTCGCCGGCCACCAGATCCTCGACGACATCGAGCACGGCCGCTTCCGCTCCGTCCCGGATTTCGGCAAAGGCCTGAACATCATCTCCTGCCCGTCCTGCAGCCGGGTGGAGAACGAGGCGTTCATCAACCTGGCGCAGCAGGTCAAGGTGATCACCGAGTACGCGAAAGCGCACAAGATCACGATCGCCGTGATGGGCTGCCGCGTGAACGGCCCCGGGGAAACCGACGACGCCGACCTCGGCCTCTGGTGCGGACCGAGCACCGTGAACCTGAAGAAACGCGCCGCCGTGGTCGGGACGTTCGGGTACGACGTCGTCCTCGACCGGCTCAAGGCCGAACTCGACAGCCTCATCGCCCGGGCATAGCGCCGCGGCCGGGCCGCCCTCAGACCCCGCGTCGCACGCCCCAGAGCCAGAGGTGCAACCGGGGGGACAGCCGCCACCCCTCGCGCTTGCAGACCTCCGCCAGCTCGACCGAGCGCGCCTTCAGATCGCCTTCGGTCATCGCCTCCGGCATGAGCCAGACGCGGTCCCTGGGAAGTGTCCGGGCGAGCCGGATCGCCTCCGCCTCGTCCCCCTCGCCGACGACGATCTTGGCGATCGTGCGGGGCTCCGCCATCCAGGCCGCGGCGGCACCCCAGGTGTCGTCCCACCGGGGCGTCACGCGCGGGAGCTTCGGAGACCAGTTCCAGAACAGATTCCCGACCGACGCCGGGGGAGACGAAACGCCCGACGTTTCCACCTCGACGCGCGTCCAGGACCGGCAGGCGGCCTCCAGCAGTTCCTCGAACCCGCGGACCTCGAGGGGTTCGCCGCCGGTGATGACCAGGAGGTCGGTGGGGCCGTGGGTGAAGAGTTCGTCGAGGATCGCGGGGAGAGGGGCTTCCCGTCCCTTGTCCGGGTCCCATGTGTATTTCGAGTCGCACCAGGAGCATCCGACGCCGCATCCCTGGAGGCGCACGAATGTGGCGGGGGAACCGGCCGAAGGTCCTTCACCCTGGAGGGACCGGAATGTCTCGGCGATACGCATCGGAAAGGCGGTCCCTTGAAACGAAAAAACCGGCCTCTTGGGCCGGTCGCGATGTGAGGTAGAGCACCTCGAGATTGCCCGTATATCGGCTGCCACCATTCCTGCTGGAACTGAGGGCGGCCAGGTCTCCCCGGCTCTCTCCATCTCTGAGGTCTGCTCTAGGGATAAGTATCGTCCATCCACGCGCCGAAATCAAGAGGAATCCGAAAATATTCCGCACCCCCTGCCCGCGGACTGGATTTTTCAGCGGACCCGCGTAGAATCCGCGCCCCTGTTCCCGCCGTCCCCGCCTGAGCAGCTCCACGATGACATTCTGCCATTCAGACGACGCGGTCTTCGACGGCATGCAGGGAGGAGACCGGAATCGATGCCGGTGAACATCGGGGAGGATCGACGCGCAGCAGGACGTTGAAAGGCGCGAGGATGGATGGCACAAGAGCATCGTGGAGCTACTGAGGAGAACTCACGTGATTCTGAAGGGCAAGAAGGCGCTGATCGTCGGTGTCGCCAACAAGCGGAGCCTCGCCTGGGGAGTCGCCCAGTCGTTCGCACGGGAAGGCGCGGAACTCTGCCTGACCTACCAGACCGAACGGCTCGGACAGAACGTGAAAGACCTCGCGGCCACCCTGCCGGGAACGCGGACCGAGATGTGCGACCTGATGGTCGACACCCAGCTCGACGCCCTCACCGCTTCCCTCAAGGCGTCCTGGGGTGGGCTCGATGCCGTCGTGCACGCCGTCGCGTTCGCCCGCACCGAGGACCTGGAGGGCGACTTCAACAAGCTCCCGCTCGAGGGATGGCGGACGGCGATGGACGTCTCGGCATACTCGCTGGTCGCGCTCGCGCGCGCCACGGCGCCGCTCATGGAGGGGCGCCCCGGAAGCATTCTGACGCTCTCGTTCCTGGGGGCGGTCCGGTCGGTTCCGAACTACAACATCATGGGCGTCGCCAAGGCCGCGCTCGAGGCGAACGTCCGGTACCTGGCGATGGACCTGGGGCCGCGGGGAATCCGCGTGAACGCGGTGAGCGCCGGGCCGGTCCGGACGCTCTCGGCGGCCGCGATCTCCGGGTTCGCGACGATGCTCGACCTCGTGGAGAAGCGTTCGCCGCTGCGCCGGAACGTCGATCCGCCCCAGGTGGGGGACACGGCGGCCTTCCTCGCGAGCGACCTCTCGCGCGGGATGACCGGCCAGGTTCTGTACGTGGACAGCGGGTACAGCATCGTCGGGATCTGATGCCGCTCAAGCCGCGGAAGACGGTCGAGACGTTCGCGAACCCGAAGCCCGGGAGGCCGTACACGGTGCGGTGCGAAACCCACGAGTTCACCTGCGTCTGCCCGATGACGGGGCAGCCGGACTTCGCGACCGTCACCATCGACTACGTCCCCGCGAAGCTCTGCTTCGAGTTGAAGTCGCTGAAGGCCTACCTGTGGAGTTATCGCTCCGAGGGTGCGTTTCATGAGGCGGTCATCAACCGGATCCTGGACGACCTGGTGGCGGCCGTGAAGCCGGCGCGGATGACCGTCGAGGGACGGTTCCACATCCGCGGCGGGATCCAGACGACCGTGACGGCGCGGCACCCGGAGTAGGTCCGCCCGCCCGCACCCCGACCTTCCCGGACCCCCTCAGTCCTTCTTCGGCGCCACCGTCTCCAGCTTCTCGCGATGCGCCCCCCACCACGCCTTCCACCCCTCGACCGACTCCTCGGAATGCCCGAGATCCGGGCGGCAGAGGTCCGAGAGCGCGCTGCAGACGATCTCACGGATCCGACGCCGGCCGCTGTGGCGGTCCGCAAGCCGGATGTAGGCGTCGATCAGCGTGACCCGGTCCCGCGTGTTCTGCCTCTCCATGAACGAGTAGTGGAACGACTCCAGCCCGGTGTTCGAGACCCCGACCAGCTCCGTCAGCCTGTCCAGCAGCGTATCCAGGCAGTCGGGTGAGGTCCTCCCCAGGGCCGCGAGCGCGCCCAGCGCAGCGCTTCCCTGCTCCGGATGAGTCAGATACTTCAGGATCAGGTCCATCGCGGCAGGATTTCCGAGCTCCCCCATCCCCCTGAGAATCCCCATCCGGACCCCGTCGTCCGTCTCCTCCCCGAACGCCTTCTCCAGCGCCGGCCCGATCGACGCCACACGGGACCGCCCCGCCCAGGCATACCAGTCGGCCTTGTCCCAGTTCTGCCCGCCCCTCGCCTTCGTCAGGCACTTCTTCGCCGCCGCCTCGTCCCCCGCCAGGGAGAGCAGTTTCAGGAGGACCGGCTCCCGCCAGTCGCCGGACTTGAGAAGCGGCCGGAGCAGAGCCGGGTCCACGACGGCCCGCGCCTCGGTCAGGATGTGAATTGCCGCATCGACCAGCGCCTCCTCGGTCGAGCCAAGGGCGGCGAGCGCGATGGCGATCTCCTCCCTGCCGGCGCGCTGGGCGAGACCGGACATCGCGAGAGCGCGGCGGTCGGCCGACTCGGTCTCCGAGACGGCGAGGGCGCGCAGGAAGACCCGGGCGCGGGCCGTCTGCCCGCCGGCGAGCACCTGGAGCGCCTTCGTTCCCCGCTCTCCGGGCTTCCCGGCCTCCTCGATCATCCTGTCGATCACGACCGGCGACTTGACGGACTGAAGGATCGACTGGGCGCTCCAGCTGATGCTCTGATCACGGCTTCCCCAGAGCGCGATCAGGTCGTCCAGCAGGACCGCGCCGAGGCCGGTGCCGTCCACGATCTGGAGCACGAACAGGACCTTCTGCGGGTCTTTTGCCCCCAGCGCCGGCTTCAGGATCCGCGCCGCCTCGTCCTGGCGGATGTCGAACACCACCGCGCCCGCCGAGGACAGCTGCCAGCCCTTCTCCTCGAGGTCCTTCCGTTCCAGGCAGTGTTTCAGGAACGCGGCGGGGCCGCCGGGAGTCCGGCGGATCGCGCCGGCGAGCTTCTGGCGCTTTCCCCAGTCCTGCCCGCCGACGGACTCCTCGATGTAGTCGGCGACTTTCTTCTGCAGGGCTTCATCGCCGTCCTCGGCGTGCACGGAGAGGCAGAGGAACGGGAGGAGGGCGGCGGGGACGAAACGGCGCATGGGGAATCTCCTGAGGCGGATCCGGGTCAGAGGGGCCGGGCGCGGAGCTGTTCCGCGGCCCGGGCGAGGGCGGTCATCTTGAGAAAGGCGGTTTCGGCGGTCCCGACCGGGCGGTCGGCGAACGTCCCGAAACCGCAGTCGGGGTTGAGGTGGATCCTGTCGGGAGAGAGGACGCGCGCGGCCTCGCGGGCGCGGGCGGCGATCGTCTCCGGCTCCTCGACGTCGGTCGTGCGGGGATTGACCGCGCCGAGGCCGAGGCGCGCCCCCGGCGGCAGTTGACGCAACGCGTCAAGCGAGCCGGCGCGCGGCGTGGCGTACTCGAGCACGTACTGCCCCACGGCCATCCGCGACAGCGTCGGCATCAGCAGGTCGTACGGCCCGGACAGCAGCACATCCTCCTTCACGCTCCAGTTCCCGCGGCAGACATGCACCGCGGTCAGCGTCCCCGTCACCCCCTCGACGACCCGGTTCACCAGCGAGACCGCCAGCTCCAGTTCGGCTTCCGGACTCGCCGACGCCGCCAGCGCGGCGCACATGAACGTCCGCGTCGCCGCCTTCCCCGCGAACACCAGCTCCGTCAGCACCGGCTCGTCCAGCTGCACCACGTCCGCCCCCGCCGCCGCCAGCGCCAGCACCTCGTCCCGCAGCAGCCGCACCACGTCGTCGCACAGCGACTCCCGGGTCGGGTACGACGCCGAAGACAGACTCTTCACCCACATCGACCGCGAGAGCAGATACGGGCCGGGAAGCGTCACCTTGACCGCCCGCCGCGTGTGACCGCGGAGAAACCGGTAGTCGTCCATCGCCAGCGGCTTCCGCACCGAGAGCTTCCCCGTCACGGTGGGGTTCCGGATCGAGAAGGCGGGGACGTCCAGCGCCGACAGCAGCGTCTCGAACCCCGCCTTGTCCTCGACATGGTCGAGCAGGTCCGCCATCGACATCAGGCGCAGGCCGTCCAGCCGGTCGCAGAGGAAGGAATAGAAATTGTCCCGCCGCTGCTCCCCGTCCGAGACGATGTCCACCCCGGCGTCTTCCTGGAGCTTGATCGCCAGCAGCGTCGCCTGGTCCTGCAGCTCCGCGAGATTCGCCTTCTTTCGCTTCATCGCGTCCAGCAGCCAGTCCGGGCGGGGCCAGGAACCGACCACGGTCACGGGGTAGAGCGGAAGGGCGGGCACGGGGCCTCCTGTCTGGGGTTACAGCGTCCGGAGCGGGATGGAGAGGCGGCCCGCCCGGGCCAGGGTCCGCCCGACCGGCGACCGCCGGAGTGTCTCCTCCCACAGGGCGAGGAGCGCCTCGGCGTCGGCGTCGGCATCCACGTAGCACGTTCCCTCGATGCCGGCGAGGCCGGGGTCGCCGGCCTCCTCGGCGCCGAGGAAGACGAGGATGTTCTCCGATTTCGCCCGGACCGTCACCTCCAGATTGCGCACCTCGATCCCGCGCTTGCCCGCCCGCCACTGGAACCCGACCGCGAGATCGGAGGCCAGGGCGGCCAGGAGGAGTTCGACCGCGCTCGGCGCCGGGTCGGACGTGTCGAAGGACGCAGGCTGGCCGACCGCGATGGCGTGGTTGCGCGCGTAGGCCTTCGCCTGCATCCCGCCCGACCATTTTGCCCGCACCGTCCATTCGAAGTCGCGCGCCTGCTGAAGGTCCCGCGCGAGCTGGTCGTCCGCCGTCTGCTTGCGGATGAGGTATCGCCGGTCCCGCCCCGGCCCGGGCTCGTCCCCCAGGTACCCGTGGCCGACCAGCCGGCACCACGCGGGGAGATCCTCCCGGACCGAGATCTCGCGGCTCCGCACCTCCAGCACCCCTCCGGGAGGGAGCGGCTGCATCGCCTCCCGGATGAGCAGCAGGAGCCCGCTGCCGCAGTCCAGGTCGCCCCCCTCAATCACCGCGTCGGGTTTCGTGGTGGCGCTCCCCTAGTAGCTCACGCACCCGCTGCCGTCCGAGAGCCACTCCACCAGCTTCGCGCCGCCCACGATCGCCGCCCCTTCGACCAGCTTCCCCTCGTCCAGCCCCCGCTTCTTGAAACACGGCGAACAGACGTACATCTTGCCCCCCGCCTTCACGAACTTCTCCATCAGCGTCTTCAGCGGGTCGAACCCCGGCTCGTGGATGCCGTCGGCGAACCCCTGCTGCGAAAGCCGCACGCCCTCGATGCTGAGGAAGATCATCGTCTGCTTGTCGGAAGCGACCGCCGCGTTGGCGATGACGAAGGCGACCGTCGCCCGGTCGGTGTTGTCCCTCGAGCAGGTCAGGCTGACGCAGAACTTGCCGGCCATGTCAGTTCTCCTTTCTCTGGATCCAGTAGGTCGGGGGTTGAGACGACACGAGCGTATGCCCCGTCATGCCGCACCAGCTCGGGATGTCGGCGGGCGCGCCGGGGTCTCGCGCCGTGAGCCTCAGAATATGGCCGGGAGCCAGTTCGCGCATCTTCATCCGGAGATCGAGAACCAGGTCGCCGCAGCCGAGGTCCCCTGCGTCCCACGCGGCGTCGTGCCGCGGCGGACCGCCGGCGGGTGCCGCCATGCGCGTTCCTCCACTCGGGTCCAGGTCTCCGCAACCGCAGCCGCCGGCGGAAGACGCCCAGCGCCATCCCGCCGCAAAACACTCCCGGGCCGACGCCGAGGACCGGATCCCCCCGCGCAGCCCGTCCGGCTCCACGCCCAGCGCACGGGCCAGACAGGAGGCACACCGGGGCGCATCCTGAAACCCCATCATGACGCTCATCAGCGCCTCGTGCCCGCAGATCGCCCCGCCACAGGACGCACAGGGCTTCCCCGCGCGCGGCCGGAGCCCTTCGAGAAAACGCGCGACGCCCTCCGGCGTGTCCGGGTCAGCTGCGGTCATGCGGCCGAGAATAAGCCGGGGAAGCGGAATCCGCGCGGGAATCCGCTTCCCCGCCCGTTCATTTCTTCTCCGTGAATGTGAGCTTCCGCGACCAGATCACCGTCCCGTCCGCCGACTTCTCGCCGGCCGCGACCCCGTCGAGCTCGACGTACGCCTTCGCGAGCGCGTTGACCGGCCCTCCGTCCTGCTTCGGCGTGAGCTCGAGATCGCGTCCGCGCGACCAGGTCACGCGCCGCTCCTCGAGATTGCCGAAGTAGTATTCCACCTTCGCGGGGTCGCCGGCGGTGTACCCGTCCGCCGTCGTGAGGCGGACCTTGCCTTCGTTGTCCTTGTTCAGCTGGAAATCGCCGACGAAGATGTCCGCCACGGCGACGTCGTGCGGAATCCAGCCGATTCCCGAGACGTAGAACTCCGGCCAGCAGTGGTAGCTCTGGTCCGCGTCCTTCCCGTCCAGTTCCTTCTTGAAGAACGAACCGTAGACCATGCGCGTGGGAATCCCCGCGGCACGGGCCAGGGAGGTCCAGAGCGAGTGGAAGTCGGTGCAGTTCCCCGTCTTCGTGGACAGACAGTACTCCGTGCTGCCGACCGGCGAGGCTTTCAGCGTGAGAGGATTCTTCACCCAGTATTCGATGTTCGCCAGCACCCAGTCGTAGATCTTCCGCGCGGCGATCACCGGATTCGTCTCGGCGCCCACGATCTGCTTCGACAGAGACCGGATTCCGTCGTCGATGATCACGTGCGCGTTCGGCGCGAGTTCCGCGGCCAGGTCCTTCTTCTCCGCGTCCGAGAGCGGCCGCGCCTTCGCGGCGTCGGGCCCGGCGATCTGCTCCCGGCGCGTCACGGTAAACGTCGCCACGATGACGACTTCCTTTCCGGGATTCTCGGCGACCACATGGATCAGGCGGTTCCCGGACCTGTCCGTCACGATCTCGTGCTTCTGCGCGCACTCCACCCTCAGCCCGCTGACCTCCTGGGCCGGATCTTCCTGCGGCATCGTGAACCAGATCCGGGCTTTCTTCGTCCCCGCCGGCGCCATCAGCCTGAACTCGTGGCGCGCCTCAAAGGTCGCCGATTTCCCCTCGCGGATGTTCCGGACGAACGCGGCGGAAGCCTTCCCGCCCTCCGCGCCGGACCCTTCGCCCGCCCCGCCGTTCGTGTCCCCGTTCCCGCTGCAGCCCGGCAGGAGCGCGGCCGCGAGGATGACGGTCAGCCATGTCGACTTCATGTTGGTCTCCGATTCCTGATGTGTGGGGGAGGGACCGCCCCGGGCGGCCCCTCCGTGCAGTGGTCCCGGCTCCTTCCATTCCGGCGCCGGCTCGACGGCCGGCGCCGGACCGTCCGGTTCAGAAGTTCAGCTGGAGCGACAGGTTGTACTGGTGCGCCGTCCCCCGCTCCAGATCCTCGTACTCCGTCTTCCAGTACCCGTACGACGCCTCCACCACGAACGGGTCGAAGGCCAGCGTCACGATCGCGTACGTCACCGCCACCTTCTCGCGCATCCCGGCCGTGAAGTCCCTGTCGATCGGGTCGTCCTGCGAACTCCCGACCGTGAACGCAAGCCACTTCACCGGCGAAACCCGCAGCTCCAGCCACCCGCCGTTGCTCCGGATCAGGTGCCCCGTCGCCGCATTGATCCCCTGCCCGTTCCCGCCACGGATGTCCGAGAGGTTGGTCCCGTGCCAGATCTCACCCTTGAACAGGATCGTGAACCCGCTCTCCGTCCCCAGCAGCGGAACCTCGAAGTCGAGGCAGAACAGCGAAGTGTGGAAGCGGTGCTTGCCCCCCACACCGGCACCGTCGACCTCCTCCTCTCCGTACATCGCGCCGAACGCGACCGTCATCCACTTCTTCGCCACCCATCCCTGGATGCTCACGCCGACGCGCGCCTGCCCCTCCGGATAGCCGGAGTCGTCGCCGTCGAGGACGCCGATCCCGTCGAGGTCCGCGTTCCGGATGGCGCCCTCCTGCCCGGCCATCACCTGGAAGAGCAGCTTGAACCGTTCGCCGAGGGTCGGCTCGATCCCGATCCGGATCTGGGGCCTGCGGTCGCCCGTGTTGCCCCAGTTCCAGAGAACCGTATCGGGGTTGAAGGAGGGGGCGAGCGGGGAGACCAGGTCGGAGGTCTGGCCGAAGAGCAGGTACAGCCAGCTCCAGCCGATCTTCCCGTACGCATGGCGGAGCCGCGGGACGGCACGGCTTTCGGAGCTGGGGAGCGAGAAGAAATCGATCTCGAGCTTCCCGGTCGCGCTGGCATCGCCGAGCGTGGCGATCTTGCCCGAGTCGAGGTCCAGCCCGAGGCGGGTCAGCCGCGCGTGCATGTTGAACTGGTCGTCGTTGACGTGCGCGGCCGTGACCCCCGCGATGAACGTGTCGTCATCCTCGGCGCGGACCCACTGCGGGAACCGGGCGTTGTCGAACGCGCTGTCGGAGTAGTGCGTGTCGAGGCGGAGGAATCCGTACCACTTGAGGTGCCCGCCCAGCGAAACGAGGTCCTTCCACGTGGGCGTGTCCGACTTCGCCGCCTCCGGATTCGCAGGCGCCGTGCCGCCGTTCCTCCCCGCTTCGAGTTCCTGGATCCGGCGCTCGAGCTCGTCGATCCTCTTCTTGTCCTCCGTCTGCGCTGCCACGACGCCTGCACAGGACACAAGCACGAGCACGGCGAAGATCTGTTTCATCCGGCCCCCCTTGGTGAAATGACGGAAGCGGTCCACGAGACGCGCGGAATGTTAAGGTGAAGTCGGCCGCCGGCGGCCATCGGAACCATCGAATTCAACCCGGTCGATTCATAGGGGACTCATGAGACTCCTGCTCGCCGCCTCCCTGCTCGCCGCTGCGGTCGTCCTTGTCCCGCGCGCCCCCTCCCCGCAGCTTCCCCCGGCCCCCGACCCGGTCGTGGCGACCTATTCGATCGTCGCGCGCGATCCGGAAACGGGCGACCTGGGTGTCGCGGTTCAGTCGAAGTTCTTCGGCGTGGGGAGCGTCGTGCCCTGGGCGCGGGCCGGCGTCGGCGCGGTCGCGACCCAGGCCTGGGCGAACACCACGTGGGGCCCCCGGGGGCTGGAGCTGCTCGCGAACGGCGACGCACCCGAGGCGGTGCTGAAGGCCCTCACCGGATCCGATGCGGACGCGGAACGCCGCCAGGTCGGGATCGTGGATGCGAAGGGCGGGTCGGTCTCCTTCACGGGCCGGAAGTGCCAGGACTGGGCCGGGGGCCGGCACGGTGAGAACTATGCGGTGCAGGGGAACATCCTCGCGGGGGACGCGGTCGTGCCGGCGATGGAGGCCTCCTGGAAGTCCTCGACCGGCGAGCTCGCCGACCGCCTGGTCGCCGCGCTGGAGGCGGCGCAGGCGAAGGGAGGCGACCGGCGCGGCATGCAGAGTGCCGCCGTGCTGGTCGTGCGGGCGAAAGGCGGGTACGCCGGATTCAACGACCGCTGGGTCGACCTCCGGGTGGAGGATCACCCGGAGCCGATCCGGGAGTTGAAGCGGCTGCTGGAGGTCCACAAGGCGTTTTTCCCGCGGGGGCGCTGACCGGTCCGAAGACGTCGGCGAGCGCCTCGCGGAGGCGCGCCATCAGGACGCCGACCTGCTCCGGCGTCGCGCCCGGAGGGATCTGCACGCCCATCAGCGGCGGCCGGGACCGGGCGGCCGCCCCGGTGGATTC
>JABWAY010000359.1 GCA_013360825.1 Candidatus Brocadiia bacterium
GGACGCGCAGTCGCGCAGGTGGGCCACCGCCGCGTCCCGGTCCGCCCCCTCGAGGTCCCCGAGGACCATCGCCGGCAGGTGCTTCAGCGTCGCCGCGCAGCTCACAGCGCCTCCTCTGCCGGCCCGTCCGCCGCGGCCCGCACCAGCGTCCCCAGGTCCTGCATCGCCTCGTGAACCCGGTACTTCGCGGTCCCCACGGGACAGTCCGTGATCTCCGCGATCTCCTGATAGGAGAAGTTGTGATAGACCCTCAGGATCAGCGCCTCCTTCTTCACCGGGGCCAGCTGCCCCAGGCAGGCGCGCACCGTCTCCTCCTCTTCGCTCAGCTCCGCCCGCGCCTCAGGCGCCGGCCCGCCGTCCCGCAGCACGTCCTGCAGGTAGAGGACCTTTCCGCCCTCCTCCCCGACGGGGGTGTCCATCGACGTCATCTTCACCTTGCGGACATGCTTGATGTGGTCGAGACACAGGTTCCGCGCGATCGTGTAGAGCCACGTCGAGAACGCTCCCTCGGGACGGTAGGTCCGCAGGTTCTTCAGCACGCGCACGAACGTGTCCTGGAACAGGTCCTCGGCCAGCGACCGGTCGTCCACGTAGCGGACGATGAACTGGATGAGGGGCCGCTCGAAGCGCTCGACGAGCTCGCGGTAGGCGGACTCGTCGCCGCGGGCACAGCGCTTCAGCAGATCGCGTTCTTCTGGGGACACCGCGGACCTCCTCTGGGGGACCGAGGTTAAACGAGCGGCGGCCCCCGGAGTTGGGGAAAACCGCGGCCGGCGATCCGGGGGTGCGGCCCGCGGCGGGGAGACCGGCGCGCGAACCTCGTCGGCGGGAGGGCGGCGGCTTATGATCCCCCCATGCTGCACGGCCTGAAGGTCCTGGACCTGACGCGCGTCCTCGCGGGCCCCTACGGGACCATGCTCCTCGCGGACCTGGGCGCGGACGTCGTGAAGATCGAGGAGCCGGGGGCCGGGGACCCGACCCGCGCCATCGGCGGCGGGCCGGAGTCCCCGTACTTCGTGTCGATCAACCGGAACAAGCGGTCGGTCGCGGTGGACCTGAAGACTCCCGACGGCCGGGCGCTCCTCGCCCGCCTGGCCGCACGCGCGGACGTCCTCTGGCACAATTTCCGCCCCGACGCGGCCGCCCGCCTCGGCTGCGACGTCGCCGCGTTCCGGGCCGCGAACCCCCGCCTGGTCACGGTCGGGATCACCTCATTCGGCGCCACCGGCCCCTGCCGTGACCTCCCCGCCTTCGACCTCGTCATCCAGGCGATGTCCGGCTCGATGTCCGCCACCGGCCAGCCCGGCGGCCCCCCCTGCAAGAACGGCGTCCCCACCGGGGACCTCGCCGGCGGCCTCTTCGGCGCCATCGCCACCCTCGCCGCCCTCCACGAACGCCAGTCCACAGGCCGCGGCCGCGACGTCGACCTCTCCCTCCTCGACTGCTCCCTGTCCCTGCTCACCTACATGGCCCAGTTCACGCTCGCCGGCAACCCGCCCCCCGGGCCGATCGGGTCGGCCCACGCCTGGAATGTCCCGTACGGAGCCTGGAAGTGCGCCGACGGCGCGTATCTCTCGGTCGCCATCTTCACCGACAAGTTCTGGAAACCCTTCTGCGAGGCGCTCTCCCTCCCCATCGCCGCCGACCACCGCTTCGCCGACATGCCCTCCCGCCGCCTGAACCGCAGCGCGCTCGACGCGATCCTCGCGACGGAGTTCGCGAAACATCCGCGCGACTGGTGGGTGGCTCACCTCTGGGCGAAAGGCCTCCCGGCCGGGCCCGTCTATGACGTCGCGGAGGCGCTGCGATCCCCCCAGGTCCGCGCGCGGCACATGGTCGTCCCGCTCAGCGACGGGCGGGAAGCGCTGGGGTCTCCGTTCGGGGAGATCCGTCCGAAGGCTCCGCCGGGGCTGGGCGCGGACCGGGAGGCGGTGCTGAGGGAGTGGCTCGGGTAGGGTGTCGGGGCGCGGAGTCCGGCCGGGCGGTGCGACTCTGCCCCGTCCCCGGCCTTTCCGCGCGGGAGTCCCCTGTCCGGGAACGACCGCGCGACCGGCGGGGCGGCGCGGGTCGGCGCCGGGCTACTTGCGGTCGTCCCCGGTCGCCGTTTCCGTGGTCCGCTCCTGCCCGGGGTTCCACCCGCCGGTGTGGGCCGTATTGCCGCCCCACATTCCCCACCCGGTCGCCGTCGGCGTGCCCGCATCGACCGCGATCACGCCGCCGTTCAGGTCGTGGAAGTAGAGGGCCCCGTCCTGGACGGCGGGGGCATCGGCGATCACGGCGTCCGTCCGGACCGCCCAGAGCGCCCTCCCGGTCCGGGCATCGAGCCCGACCACCGTTCCGCGCGACGTCCCGAAATAGACCCGCCCGCCCACGGCGACAGGTTCGCCGGGTTCCTCCCCGCCCGTGCTCCAGGTCCAGGTTGCGGTCCCGGCGCTGAGATCGAGACAGGCGAGTTCCCCGCCGTCGAAGGTCCCGTAGGCGCGGTCCCCGGCGAGCATCGGGAACCGGAAGACCCGCGCGACCGGCTTCCCCTGCCGGTCCGGCAGCCGGTCCACCTCCGGCGCCCACCGTCCCCCCTCCGCCCCGTCCGCCCGCGCGAAGGCCCGCAGCCCCAGGGAAGTCCTGACCGCGACCTGGTCCAGGTGCGGCACCGGCATCGACACGGCGCCGGCCTCGGCCGTCCAGAGTGGCTTCCCGTTCGCGCCGTCGAACGCGCGCAGGATCCCGTCGTGCGTGCAGACGAAGACCTGCCCACCGACCACGAGCGGCGCGCCGAGAATGTCGCTCCCGATCGGCGCGGCCCACCGCTCCCGGCCCTTCGCCGCCTCCAGACAGACGAGGTGCCACCCGCCCTTCCTCAACGCCCGCTGCGGCGTGTCCGAGGCGGCCGCATAGACGACTCCGTCCCCCAGCGTCGGCATCGACTGGATCGACCCCGCCAGCCAGCGGCTCCACGTGACCCGCCCCTTGGTCCGCTCGATCCGGTACAGCGTGCAGCTCCCGGTGACGACATAGGCGCTCTGCTCGTCCAGGATCGGCGGATACGGCGCCGTGTCGGTCAGCGTGCGCGTCCACTGCACCTTCCCCGTCGCGGCGTCGAGCGAAACGACCGAATTCCCCCGCACGACCGGCGCGATCACCTGCCCGTCCGAGACCGCCACGCACCCCTCGCGGAGCCCCGCGACCTTCGTGGACCAGAGCAGCCGGGGTTCGGACTCCTCGGCACGGCAGAGACTGCACAGGAGGAGCAGCAGGGCGGCGAAAACGAAACGGATGAGCATGGGAGCCTCCTGGAAAGGGGAAATGCGGTGGAGGCTGCACTCGCAATCGCTGTGCCGCCGGGTGAGCGGGTCAACGCCGGGGGGAGCGCGGAGGCGCGGGTCCGAAAACTGTAAAGCGACTTAACGAAATGCGCGCCGAAGCCTGCGTCTCGCCCGGCCCCCCGGACTCCCCCGAGAGGCTCTCCCCACACACCTCAATTCCCGAACTTCCAGCTCCCGTCCTCAAACACCATCAGGATCGGCTCGTCCACCGGGATCGTCTGGCCGTTCATCAGGTAGACCCAGTAGTACTCGCAGGTCCGGTTGTCCCCGCGCTTGTACGACGACCTCATGTGCTCGGGATTCATCCCCTGCGGGTTGTACGGATAGAGCGTTCCACGCGCCATCGCCTCGAATTCCTGCCGCGTCGTCTGGGCCTGGTTGGCACGACTCTGGATCGCCCAGAGCCCGTCGAAGTCCCCGGACTTCGCGAAGCGCTTGTACATCTCGAACAGCTCGTCCGGCGAGGAGGCCCGCGTGGACGGTGCGGCCGATGCGCCGCCGCCGCTCCCCCCGCCGCTCCCCGAGTCGCTCCCGCACCCCTTCCCGGCCACGAGCGCGACGACGACGACGATCAGGATGAGAAAGAGCGCCCCGGCGCCGCCGACGCCCGCCAGGATCAGCACCTTCTGCCGGTCCGCGGCGAGCGCC
>JABWAY010000360.1 GCA_013360825.1 Candidatus Brocadiia bacterium
CGGCCCCTCCTGGCAGACCATCGAGGCGCTGGCGGCGTCCGCGGGACGCACCGACGACTTCGGCGGCGTCCTGGCGTTTCTCCGCACCGAGGCCGGACGCCGGCCGGCGGACCGGGCGCGCCTCGAGGACCTGATCCGGTCGGTTCTCGCGGTCGCGGAGGAGCGGGCCGATCGGGAGGCCGGGACGGCGCTGGTCCTCGAGCGGGCCGGCCGCTTCGAGGCGGCCATCGCCTGCTGGACGAAAGTCGAGAATTTCGGAATTCCCGAGCTGGCGGACCGCGCCCGCGCCGCGATCGCGACGCTCCGCGCCTCCGATGCCTCCCGCCGGCACGCAGACGCCCTCCCGGCGCTCGGCCCTCTTCTCCTCAAGATCGAACCCCTGCTCCGGGAGCAGCGGCTGGAGGAAGCGGAGGACGCGATTCTCGCGCTCGCGCGGGCGACGCCGGAGCTGGCGCACGAGTGCAGCTGGCTGGTGGGGACGGTGCACGAGGCGCGGGGGATTTTCGGGCAGGTGGCGGAGGGGATGGCGACGATGACGGGCGAGCGGGTGAAACTGAGTTCGCACCCGGGGCTTTCGTTCACGGTGGAGGCGTGCGACCGTGACGGCGTGAGGCTGCTGCCGCCGGAGGGGGGGGCGCTGACGGTGCGGTGGGGGGATCTCCCGCCGGACGTTTTTCTGACTGCGGCGCTGCGGGGGGGAGCGACGGCGGACTATGTGGGGCAGTTCATGCTGTTCACGGGCCGGGCCGCGGAGGGGCGACGGATGTGGCGGCACGTGGCGTGGAAGGGCCAGCTGGACGCCATTGCGGACCAGGTGGAGGAGGCGAAGCGGCGGGCGCGCTGAGAGCGATCGGGATCGCGATCGACTCCAGCCCGCTCCTCCGTGACGCCGATACTCGACGGGAAGGGGCCGGTTGTCCTAAGATTGCCCGTCCGCACGTTTGAGGAGGCGACTGACTTCCGATGATCCGCACCATGGACGAGGCGAAAGTCGCCCTCGCCGAAATCTTCATGCTGCCGAACCGGCGCGTGCAGATCATCCAGATGTCCGTGAAGATGGCGACCTGCATGGACGCCAAGGCGCGCAAGTTCCTCGGGAACGCGCTGGAGGTCCTGGTCAAGCGGCGGGGCAAGAAATTCGGGCCGGGGATGGCGGTCCCCGGGGCCGAGAGGGCGGAGGGCGGTCCGGTCACGCCGCCGCGGGGAGTGGCGCCGGTCGGCGCGACGGCTCAGGAGGAGATGCCGGAGGAGTCGGAGTTCGACGACCTGAAGATGGCGGAGCTGGTGCGCGACGTCTTCAGCGAGACGCACCAGGATCTCCCTGAGTGGCAGGTCGGCCGCGCGATCCTGGACCATCGCGACAAGCTGCGGGAGCTGCTGATCGAGGCGATCCAGGCGAAGAGCCGCAAGGACGGGGACATGTACAACGACAAGGCGCTGCAGGTGTTCGATCTCATCCTGAACGTGCAGATGAAGCTCGGGCGGAGCGCCGACAAGATGACGAAGTTCGTGAGGCAGGTGGTGTCGCGGCTGAACTCGCAGGATGCGGCGCTGGAGATTTCGGGCGAGGAGACGACGAAGATTCTCAACGCGATCATGATGTTCGACACGCGGGTCCAGTCGATGGGGGCGCTGCTCGCCGAGGGCGATGCCGGGCTGGACAAGGCGGCGCCGGAGATCTACCGGCTGCTGTCCAAGCTGCGGGGATAGTCGGGCGGCGCCGTCGGGTCCCCGGGGACATGGTAAACTCGGCTCTTTACCTTTCCTGGAGACCGCATGTCCCTCTGGCCGAGCATCGAGCCCCTCCTGCTGAACGTCCAGGCCCCGGCGCAGTACACCGGGGGCGAGGTCAACTCGATCCGCAAGGCGACGGGATCGGTCCGGGCGCGCGTCGCGCTGGCGTTTCCGGATACGTACAAAATCGGGATGTCGCACCTCGGCCTCGCGATCCTCTACGGGCTGCTGAACCGTGAGCCCGACCTTGCCGCGGAGCGGGTGTTCGCGCCGTGGACCGACATGGAAGAGCGGATGAGGGCCGCCGGCGTCCCGCTCTACTCCCTGGAATCGAAATCGCCCGTGCGGGAGTTCGACGTCCTCGGGTTCTCGCTCCAGTACGAGCTCTCCTTTACCAACGTCGTGAACATGCTCGACCTCGCGGGAATCCCCCTGCGGTCGCGGGACCGGGGGCGGCGGGATCCCCTCGTCATCGCCGGCGGGTCGTGCGCGTTCCAGCCGGAGCCGATCGCGGAGTTCATCGACGTGTTCGTCCTCGGCGACGGCGAAGACAGGATGCTCGACATCGCCCGGGCGGCGGCGGACCTGCGCGGGCGGTTCGACGACCGCGCGGACTACGTCCGGGAGCTGGTCCGGCGGATCCCGAATCTCTACGCGCCGCTGCTCTACGACGCCGAGTGGAACCCCGACGGCTCGTTCGCGTCGCTCCATCCGAACTGCCCCGAGGCGCCGCTCTTCGTCCAGCGCGCGCAGGTCGCGGACTTCGAACAGTCCTTCTTCCCGACCCGCCCCGTCGTCCCCGCGGTCGAGTGCGTCCACGAGCGCATCAACCTGGAGATCATGCGCGGTTGCCCCCACGCCTGCCGCTTCTGCCAGGCGGGAATGATCAAGCTCCCCGTGCGCGCGCGCTCCGTCGAGACGCTCGTCCGCTACGCGCAGGAAACCTACGCCGCGACGGGATACGATGAAATCGCGCTCACCTCGCTCTCGACCGCCGACTATCCGCACCTGGAGGAGCTGATGATGCGGCTGAAGGAGGTCTTCGACTCCCGCCGCGTCGGGCTCTCCCTGCCCTCCCTTCGGGTCAACGAACGCATCCGCTCCATCCCGGGAATCCTGAATACGATCCGGAAGGCGGGGTTCACGATGGCCCCGGAGGCGGGGACCGAGCGGATGCGGAAGGTCATTCACAAGCTGATCCGGGACGAGGACCTCTACGCGGCCGCGACCGCCGCCTACCGCGAGGGATGGGACGTGATCAAGGTCTACTACATGATCGGGCTCCCCCACGAAACCGACACCGACATCGACGCGACCTGCGAGGCGATCCTGCGCACGTCCCGCTGCGCCCGGGAAACGACCGGCCGCGACGGCGAACTGAACGTGACCGTGTCGCCGTTCGTGCCGAAGGCCCACACCCCCTTCCAGTGGGACGCGATGGCCTCGCCCGACCGCTTCCGCGCCATCCGCCGGCGGATGCACGACCGCATCCGGTCCCGGAAAATCCACCTCAAGGTCCACGACCCGGAACGCGCGTACGTCGAGGGAATCATCTCGCGCGGGGACCGCCGGCTCGGGCCCGTGATCGAGCGGGCGGTGAAGAGCGGCCTGACGTTCGACGCATGGGACGAGCGCTTCGACTACGGCCGCTGGATGGCGCTCTTTGCGGCGAGCGGGATCGACCCCGCCCGGCACAATTTCCGGGAGAGGGACGAGAACGAGCCGTTCGGGTGGGACCACCTGGACGGCGGGCCCCCGCGGCGGACGCTGCTGCGGAGCCGGGTGAAGGCGGGGAAGCTGGCGGAGGCGTACGCGGTGTAGAGTGGCGGGATGAGACCCCTGGCCGCGGGTGGGATCCTGCTGGCCGCGCTCGCCGCGGGAGCGGACGTCGTCTCGCTGGAGAGCGGCGTGCGCCTCGAGGGAACGGTGGTCTCCGAAGACGGGGGGATCCTGCACCTGCGGGGCCGGCGCCGGGAGCACTGGCTTCAGAGGTCGGCGGTGCGGCGTGTCGAACCCGGGCCGCTGTCCTGGGAGGTCTACGCGGAGAAGGCGGCCGCGCTGGAGTCGGACCGGAAGGCCGACGCCGCGGCCCACTGCGCGCTGGCCGCCTGGTGCGGGGAGCACGGGCTGGAACTGGAGCGTGACGCCCAGTACGGGCGCGCCATCGACCGCGATCCGGACTGCGCGGAGGCGCGCCGCGCGCTCTCCTGGGTCCGGGAGGGGAAC
>JABWAY010000361.1 GCA_013360825.1 Candidatus Brocadiia bacterium
ACAGGCGCCGCAACTCCTGCATGACCCGAACCAGGGGTCGCTGTTCGGCGCCCAGCCGGGCGCTCCGGGCGGAGCGGCCACGGCCGCGCCGCCACAGCCGCTCGGCCGGGGCGAAGGAGTCCTTGAGGTTCACCCGGAGGGGTTCGGCTTCCTGCGCGACCCGAAGAACAACTATCTCTCCACCCCCGGCGACGTCTATGTCGCCAAATCCCAGATCCAGCGTTTTTCGATCCGCGAAGGCGCCTGGGTGGCGGGACCGCTCGCCCCTGCGAAGTACAACTCCAAGGGGCCCGCGCTGTTCGCGGTCGACCAGATCAACGGGACGGATCCGGAAAAGCACCGGGAACTCCCCGTCTTCAAGCAGCTCACCTCGATAGACCCCCACGAGCGCTTCGACCTCGAGGGTAAGGTCAGCGATATCTCGCTTCGCGTCATGGACCTGGTCTCGCCGATCGGGAAGGGGCAGCGGTGCATGATTGTGGCGCCGCCGCGGACGGGGAAGACGATGCTGCTGCAGAAGCTGGCGAACGCGATTGCGACGAACCATCCGGAGTGTCACATCATCATGCTGCTGGTGGACGAGCGGCCTGAGGAGGTGACGGACATGCAGAGGCACGTGAAGGGCGAGGTGGTGTCGAGTTCGCTGGACAAGGTGGCGAGCGCGCATGCGCGGCTGTCGGAGCTGGTGCTGGAGCGTGCGCGGAGGCTGGTGGAGCAGAAGAAGGACGTGGTGATCCTGCTCGACTCGCTGACGCGTCTGTCGCGGGCCTACAACCGGGAGGCGGGGCCGCACGGGCGGACGCAGTCCGGCGGTCTGGACACGCGGGCGATGGAGAAGCCGCGGGAGTTTTTCGGGTCGGCGCGGGCGCTGGAGGAGGGCGGGTCGCTGACGATCATTGCGACGTGCCTGGTGGACACGAATTCAAAGATGGACCAGCACATTTTCGAGGAGTTCAAGGGCACGGGGAATTCGGAGCTGGTGCTGCACCGTCCCCTGGCGGAGCGCCGGATTTTCCCGGCGATCGACATCAATGCGAGCGGCACGCGCAAGGAGGAGAAGCTGCGTCCGGCGGTGGAACTGGACCGTGTGTACCGGATGCGGCGCGCGCTGGCGCAGTTCAAGCCGATTGAGGCGATGGAAGCGCTGATTCCGCGGGTGCAGAAGTGGCCGAACAATCCGGCGTTCCTGGCGCAGTTCGACGTGAGCGGGTAGGGGGCGGGGCGGGCCGGGCTATCGGGGCTCCTCGCCCAGGATCAGCCGGGTCCGGAACGCATCGACGTCGCGGACGAGGTCATCGGCTCCCCAGAAGACGATCTGGAGGGTCTTTGATCCGCGCGGGAGGATCCACGACGCGCCGAGGCGAGGGTCCCCCTCGAGGCGGACGGCGATGCCCGCCGCGCCGGGCCATTCCGGGAGCGGGAAATCGACCGGGCGGGCGCCGGGGACCATCTGCCGGAAGAGTTCGAGGTGGGCGTCCGGGCCGTCGACGGGTTCGACGACGCGGAAACGGACGGCGCCGCCTCCGAAGACGCTGGTGAACGCGATGGAGGCGGGGTCGCGCTGGAGGTAGGTCCAGCCCTCCGGCGGGCGGATGGTGACCCCCGCGGCCGGGAACTCCTCGGGAGGGGTCTCGAACGGCACCGAAGGCCGCGGGGTGGGCTCGCCCGCGCCGAAGGGCCGGTAGGCGAAGAAGATCCCCGCGGAGAGGAGGAAGACCGCGGCGAAGACGATGATGGCGAGGGCGATTCCCGAGAAGCCGGGGGCCGTGCCGCAGTGAGGGCAGATCCGGACCGTCTGTGCCGTGTCGTAGATCTTCCGGCAGTTGGGGCAGGTGCGGATCATCGCGGCGGCGCTTCCGGGACGGGATCCGTCGGGGGATCGAGCCGGAACGAATCGAAGAGCGGCTTGAGGTCGCGGCGGAGTCTGGTGTCGCCGACGGCGAGGATCCAGAGGCGGTGGGTTCCGCGGTCGATCCACCACGAGGTGCCGTGGCGGGACTGGGCGCCGTCGTTCCACTGGGTGGTGAGGCACGACGCGCCGGGGAGTTCGGAGGTGGAGGGGGACCAGGGGGCGGGGGCCTCGCCCGCGACGGCCTCCTCGTGCGGCTGCGGTGAGGAGGGGACGATCCGCACGGCCACGGTGCCGCGCGGCGCGTCGAAGCCGAACACCATGCCGTCGCGCTTCGTGAGCGTCCACCCGGCGGGGGCGGTGAAGGTGACGCCGGCGTTGATGAAGGTGCATTCGGTGCCGGCGCCGTCCGGGTGGGCCCTGTCCTGTGCGCCGCGCGCGCGGGCGCGGAGGAGGGCGGCGGCGATGAGGGCGAGGAGGAGGACGCCGACGGAGAGGCTGCCGGCGACGACGGGGTTGGAGAAGGGGGAGAGGTTGCGGGTGGGGGGTGCGAGGTGGGGGCCGTCGTGGATGGCGAGGCGTTCGCGGGGTGAGAACGGGTTTCGGATCGGCGGATCGGGCGGCGTCGCGGGGCCTGGTGCGGGTGGGGGGGCCGGTTGGGCTGCGGGGGCTGCGGGGAGGCGATGGACACGCCCGCACTCGCAGGTCAGGGACGGCGGACCGAGTCCGGTCCGGAGCATCAGGCCGCACGGGCAGTGGACGGTGATCACGGAAGGATTATACGGGGAATCGCCCCGGCTATACTCAGTCGATGCCCCCCTATATTCGGACGCGTGCCGCGCTGGAGGCCGTGGAGGACAAGGCCCTCGCACCCTGGGCGGTCCGGTCGAAGTTTGCGAAGCGGCAGCACCCGGAGAGTCCGGCGCGGGATCTTCGGACGGCGTTCCAGCACGACTGGAACCGGGTCGTTCACTGCAGGGCCTTCCGGAAGCTGGAGTACAAGACGCAGGTTCTCCCGCACGGGCTGGGGAGCGACTTCGTCCGGAACCGGCTGACCCACACGCTGGAGGCCACGCAGATCGGGACGGGGATCGCGCGGGCGCTGGGGCTGAATGAGGACCTGGTGCAGGCGATCGTCCTGGCCCACGACCTCGGCCATCCGCCGTTCGGGCACAAGGGCGAGGACGAGCTGCACGCCTGCTGCGGGCATTTCAACCACAACGAGCATTCGCTTCGGATCGTGACCGAGGTCGAGTCGCGCTACCCGGCGTTTCAGGGCCTCAACCTCACCATGGACGTCCTCGAGGGGATCGAGAAGCACGAGACCGACTACGACCGGATCGGCAGCTACCGTTTCAATCCGGCGGAGGGGCCGTCTCTCGAGGCGCAGATCGCGAATTTCGCGGACACGATCGCGTACCGGGCGCACGACATCGAGGACGGGCTGGAAAGCCGGATCCTGATGGAGGAGGACCTGGTGGGGCTGGAATTCTGGGCGCGGGTGGGGCCGGAGATGGAGAAGGGGATGCGTCCGTCGCTCCGTCTTGCACAGATCACGAGGAAGGCGATTTCCGCGATGGTGGAGGACGTGGTGGGGGAGACGGCGCGACGGCTGGAGAGCGCGGGGGTGGAGGTCCTGCAGGATGTGCGGCGGTCGCGGCGGCCGCTGGCGGGGTGGTCGGAGGGGATGTCGGACCAGCAGAAGGAGCTGGGGCATCACCTGATGGAGAAGTTCTATCTCGCGGACCGGGTGAAGGAGGCATGCGGGACGGGGTCGCGCGTGATCCGGCGGCTGTACGAGCGCTATCTGTCGGATCCGAAGGAGCTTCCGGAAATGGAGCGGCGGAAGTTCGACGCGGCGGGGAGGAAGGAGCAGGAGCTCCTGGTGGCGCACTGGATCGCGGGGATGACCGACCGGTACGCTCTCCGGGATTACGAACGCCTGTTCGGGGAGAAGATCGTGCTTCCCGGGACGGGGTGGTAGCGGGTCCGAACTGATACCGTGAGGGGCGGGGGCGTGCTAGACTTCGCGCCCATCAGCCCTCCACCGAACCCTCGTCCGACCCCCGCCGGAGGTTCGCCGGCGCCGCAGCGCGGTCAGCC
>JABWAY010000362.1 GCA_013360825.1 Candidatus Brocadiia bacterium
GCCGCCGCGGCGGGGGATGCCGACGGCGCAGCCGACGGGTGCGTCCGCGCGTTCCGTTCGTTCGAGAACAGCACCTTCCACGGGGCGCTCGCCGCGCGCGACCACAATCTGTACCGGAAGCTGGAAGCGGACTGGCTCGACCTCGCGAAGGCCTGGGAGTCGGGGGACGCCGGGGCGGCCGGGCGGCGCCGGGCGGAACTCGACGCGGACTTCGCGCTCGCCCGGCGGCTGTTCGGGGAACCCCCGTCCCCGCAGGGCACCGCGGTCAGCGCCTTCTTCATCCTCTTCCGCGAGGGCTTCGAGGCCCTGCTGATCCTCGGCGCGATCGTCGCCACCCTGCTGAAACTCGGCCGCCGCGAAATGGTCCGCGTCGTCTGGGGCGGGGCTGCGGCCGCCGTCGTCGCCACGTTCGGACTCTACGCCCTCTCTCTCAAGCTGCTCCGGATCTCGGGCGCGGGACAGGAGATCCTCGAGGGCGTCACCATGCTCATCGCCGCCGGCGTGCTCTTCTGGATGAGCTACTGGCTGATCTCCCGCATCGAGGGGCGCCGCTGGCAGCAGTTCATCACGGACAACGTGAAGAAGGCGCTCTCACGCGGAAACGGGTGGGCGATGGCGTCGCTCGCCTTCCTCGTGGTGTTCCGCGAGGGATTCGAGACGGTGCTGATGATGCGCGCGCTGGAAGCGGGCGGCGCGGGCTGGGGACCGGTGCTGGTCGGGATGGGGATCGCCGCGGCCTGCCTCGCGGTCGTCTACTTCGCGATCATGGTCGCCGGCATCCGGCTTCCGATCCGGACGTTCTTCGCCGTCACCTCGGCCGTCCTCCTGGCCCTGGTCTTCAAGTTCGCCGGGGACGGAATCGTGGAGCTCCAGGAGGGGGGCGTCGCGTCCCGCACCGCGGTCTCCTGGATTCCCGACTCGGTCTTCCTCCGCAACTGGCTCGGGATTCATCCGACCGCCGAGAGCGCCGCGCTCCAGGCGCTCGTCCTCGTCCTCATCGCCGCCGGTCTGGCCTGGACCTTCCTCCGGCGGGCCCCCGAGTCCCACGTCGCTGCCGCTGCACCCCCCCCCGCCGCGCTCCCTGAACCCCAGGAGATCCACCGGTGAAACCCTCCCGCGGGCAGACCTTCCTGATCGCCCTCATCCTCTCCGCCGTCGCCATCGCCGTCGCGACCGCCGTCATCGTCCACGGCCTCACCGCCCGCCGCTACCACGAGCCCGAACTCCCCGAAGCCTGGGCCCACCGCGAAAATCCCCTCCGCTCCGATCCGGAATCCGCCTCCCGCGGCCGCGCGATCTACATGCTCAAGGGCTGCGTCCTCTGCCACGGCGCCCATGCGGACGGCAAGGGAAGCGCTGCGAAGGGGATGACCCCGCCGCCGAGCGATTTCGCGAACGGGGATGTCCTGAAGACACACTCCGACGCCTGGCTGTTCTGGAGGATCTCCGAGGGGAAACGCGGCACGGGGATGCCGAGCTGGAGCGGGGCGCTGACCGAGCAGGAACGCTGGGACCTGGTCAACTACCTGAGGAGGTTCGAGAAACGCTGATCCGCGCCCGTTCCCGCCCCGTCCGCGGCATCGCGGGAGGAGCGGAAGCGGGCGGTCCGCTTCCCACAGGGCGACGGCGCTGCAACGCCCCGCCCGTGCGCGCAATAAAAACGGCCCCCGGCTGCAACCGGGGGCCACGGTCCGCCGGAAGGCGGGCCGCGTCGCTTGGACACCGGTCACTCTACGACTCTCGGAGACGTCGAGTCAAGCCGGGTGGGGGAAACCATGGTCCGCTGGATTGCGGCCGCGGCGCTCTGCGCGCTGACGGCCCTGAATGTGACGGGAGAAGAGGACGGAAAGGCGCTGGAGCGGCTGGAGAAGCTGGAGAAGGAGGTCCGTGAGCTGAAGGAGGCGTTGAAGAAGAAGGACGAGGCGCCGAAGGAGGTTGCGGAGGGGAAGGACGGGCGCGGGGCGGCGGGCGCGGTGGTGGACCGGGTCCTGTCGCGGACGAAGGTCGGCGGGTATTTCGACCTGGAGTTCGAGGACTGGCGTCATGCGAACTCGGAGTTCGACAACCACCACCTGATCGTGCAGGTCTCGTCCTGGCTCCACGAGCGGATCTTCTTCAACTCGGAGATCGAGTACGAGCATGGGGCGAGGGTTGTGAAGATTGAGCAGGCGTACCTGGACTTCCTGATCGTGGACCAGATCAACTTCCGGGGCGGGGCGATCCTGGTTCCGATGGGGCGGCTGAACCGGCTGCACGACTCGGATCTGCGCGACCTCACGCTGAGGCCGCTGACGACCACGCTGATCACGCCGACGACGTGGACGGAAGTCGGGGTCGGGTTCTTCGGGAGCTTCTACGTCGGCTCGTTCACGATCAACTGGGATGCGTACGTGACCAACGGCCTGCTCGGGAACCTGACCACGAAGGAGGGGCTCCGGCCGGCGCGTGCGGGGCTGGAGAAGGACAACAACAGCGACAAGTCGACCATGGCGCGGATCGAGGTGGTGGCGCTGGGCGGGAAGGTCACCGTCGGGGCGGCGGGGTACCGGGGGAGATTCGACAACGACGGGAAGGACACGGTCTTACTCTACGGCGCGGATCTGACCGTGGCGGTGCCGCTGGGCGACGGCGGCGGCTGGATTCCCGGGCCGCTCGAGCTCCGGGCCGAGGCGGCGCGGTTCACCGCGGACGAATCCCGCGACGCCGCCGGGGCGCGGTCGCCGCACCGCGGGATCGGCGCGTTCGCGCAGGTGTCGTTTCACTTCTTCCCGCCGTTCCTCAAGGACACCTTCGTGGGGATGGGATTCGAGAAGCCGACGTTCACCCTCGTCGCCCTCTGGGACGCGGTGGAGATCGACGCTCCGGACGGGCCGCACGACAACCACCAGCGCAGGCTCTCCTTCGGTTTCAATTTCCGGCCGATCGAGCAGGTCGTGTTCAAGGTGGAGTACGTCGACGAGGATTCCGACCGGATGTTCGGCAACTTCCGGCGCGACGGCTGGGCCGCCTCGATCGCGGCGGCGTTCTGATCATGACAGACCGATCCCGGATGCTGGCCGCCGCCGCCGCCCTCGTGGCGGTCGCGGCGGCGGGCTGCGCCTCGATCGCCGAGGGGCCGGCCGATCCGTCGGCAGGAAAAGTCCTGTTCGAGGCCCGCTGCTCCGCCTGCCACGCCCTCCCGCACCCGCAGGACTACGCTCCCGCGGAGTGGAGGCCCATCGTGATCCGGTACGGACGGGAGGCCGGGATGAATCCGGAGGAGAAACGGGACGTTCTGGGCTGGCTCCAGGAGGAGGCTGCGCGATGAGGTGGATGAGTGCAGGGATGGCAGGACTGGTCTTCCTCGCGTGCGGATGCGCTTCGCCCCCCCCCGCCGACGTCCCCCGGTCCGTCGCGCTGGTGCTGAGGGAGGAAGCCGCGAGCGGGGAAGCGGGGCGGACGATCCTGCGCCGCCTGGTCGGCGACAGGCGATCGCCGGGGGAGTTGATGGCCGCCGAGATCCGCGAGGAGCTCCGCCGGCGCGGCATCGCCGTCCAGGATGCCCCGCTGGGGCTCGACCGGTCCGGCGCGATCGACTGGGCCCGCGAGGGAGGGAGAGCCGGGGGGATTCTCGAGGTCGAGGTGGGCCGCTGGGATCTCGAATCCGTTGGAAACGGGACCGCCACGGTGGAACATGGCCTCACCCTCGTCCGCGCCTCCGACGGCACGGTCGCGTGGGAGTTCCGGCGGGAACGCGCGGTCATGACCCTCCGGACCGTGGAACAGCGCGACCTGGCGGCGTTCGTGCAGCGGATGGCGATCGAGGCGATGAGAGGATATCCATGAAGCGTGCGGCGGCGGGAGCGGGGGTCTGCGGGCTGGCCGCGCTGGTCGCCGCACTCGCCGCCCCGGCCGGCGCCGACC
>JABWAY010000033.1 GCA_013360825.1 Candidatus Brocadiia bacterium
GAGGCCGGCGGGTACCCGCTCCGGTTCGTCGACACCGCAGGGCTGGCGGGAACGGCGGACGGGCCGGGCGGGGAAGCGGAGGCGCGCGCCCGGGCGGTGGTACGGGAGGCGGACCTCGTCCTCTGGCTCGCGGATCCGTCCGGTCCCTCCCCGGCTCCCGCCCGCGCGGACCTGCGCCTCTCCGGGAAGTCGGACCTCGGGCGGACGCTCCCGGGAGCCCTTCCGGTCTCCGGCACGACCGGGGACGGTATTGACGCATTGCGTCAGGAGATCGTCCGCGCGCTCGGTCTCCCGTGGCCCGCAGACCCGCGCCCGGCCCCGTTCCTCCCCCACCACGCCCCGCCCCCGTCATCCCCCCCGTGACACCTGCCCGCCGCCCTTTCCCTTGACCCCCCTCCCCCGCCCCCTTAACCTCGGCCCCTCGATGCCCGCGCGCCCCAAACCGAACACCGCATCGACGTCCGCGCCGGCGCCCGTTTCGACCTGGTCCTCGCGCCACCTCCTCGGCCTCCAGGAACTCCCCGCCGCGGAAATCTCGGCGCTCCTCGGACAGGCCGCCGCGTACCGCGACCTCGCGACCTCCAACACGCGCCGGTCGACGCTTCTCAAGGGCCAGATGGTGGTGACGATGTTCGTGGAGAGCTCCACGCGCACCAAGGTGTCGTTCAACCTCGCCGCGCGGCGGCTCGGCGCGGACACGCTGGACTTCGCGGCGGGGTCGTCGTCGCTGTCGAAGGGCGAGACGCTGGTGGACACGGTGAAGAACATCGAGGCGATGGGGATCGACATCCTCGTCGTGCGGCATCCGGCGAGCGGGGCTCCGCATCTCCTGGTGCGGCAGGTGAAATCGGTCGTCGTGAACGCGGGGGACGGGGCCCACGAGCATCCGACGCAGGGGCTTCTCGACACCTTCACGATCCTGCGTGCCCGCGGGAAGGTCGCGGGGTTGAAGGTCGGGATCGTGGGCGACATCCTGCACTCCCGTGTCGCCCGGTCGAACATCTGGGCGCTGCTCAAGCTCGGCGCGGAGGTGTGGGTCTGCGGGCCGGCGACGCTGATCCCGGACGGCATCCGGGACCTGGGCGTGAAGGTCTCCCACGACCTGGATGCGCTGCTCCCCTCCCTCGACGTCGTGAACATGCTGCGGATCCAGCACGAGCGGATCAAGGGACCACCGCTGTTTCCGTCGATTCACGAATACGCGCGGCTGTTCGGGCTGAACGCGGCGCGGGTGCGGAGCGCGAAGACGTCGCTTCTGGTGATGCACCCCGGGCCGCTGAACCGCGGGGTCGAGATCACGCCGGAGGTGGCCGACGGGCCCCGGAGCGCGATCCTCGAACAGGTGGCGAACGGGCTGGCGGTCCGCATGGCGGTCCTGCACCGGGCGGCGGGATTCCCGCCGGGAGCGACCTCAGCATGAGCACGATCCTGATCCGGGGCGGGCGGGTGATCGACCCTGCGAACGGGGTCGACGCCGTCGCGCACGTCTTCATCCGGGACGGGAAGATCGTCTCGGTCGGGGCGAAGGAGACGAAGGCGAAGGAGACGATCGAGGCGAAAGGACTGGTGGTCTGTCCCGGGCTGATCGACATGCACGTCCACCTCCGGGAACCGGGGAAGGAAGAGGAGGAGACGATCGCGTCGGGGAGTGCGGCGGCGATCGCGGGCGGATTCACGAGCGTGGCGGCGATGCCGAACACGGAGCCGGCATGCGACACGGAGGCGCAGGTGGAGTTCACGGTCCTCCGCGGAAACCGTGCCGGGCTCGCGAACGTCTTCCCGATCGGGGCGGTGTCGAAAGGGCGCAGGGGGGCGGAACTCGCCGAGATCGGGCAGATGGTGAGGGGCGGGGCGGTGGCGTTCAGCGACGACGGGGCGCCGGTGCACAATGCGGCGCTGATGCGTCTGGCGCTGGAGTACGCGGCGATGTTCGACCGGTGCGTCATCCAGCACAGCGAGGACCCGAACCTGTTCGGCTGCGGGTGCATGCACGAGGGGCGGGTCTCGATGGAGCTGGGGCTCGAGGGGATTCCCGGGGCGGCGGAGGAGTCGATGATCGCGCGCGACGTGCTGCTCGCGAAGCTGACGGGCGGGCACCTCCATGTCGCGCACATCTCGGCGCGCGGCTCCGCCGAGCAGATCCGGCGGGGGAAGGCCGAGGGGGTCCGTGTCACCGCGGAGGTCACGCCGCATCACTTCACCCTCACCGACGAGCGCGTCCGCACCTTCGACCCGGTCTTCAAGATGAACCCGCCGCTGCGCGAGGGCCCGGACGTGGCCGCGATGATCCGGGGCCTGCAGGACGGGACGATCGAGGTCATCGCGAGCGACCATGCGCCGCACGCGACGGAGGAGAAGGAACTGGAGTTCCCCGAGGCGCCGTTCGGGGTGATCGGACTCGAGACGCAGCTCGGTCTCGTGATGACCTACCTGGTCGAGCCCGGCCACCTTCCGCTCCCGAAGGCGATCGCCACGATGACGGTCAACCCGGCGCGGATCCTCCGGATCCCGAAAGGGACGCTCTCGCCGGGGGCGGATGCCGACGTCACGCTTTTCGACCCGAAGAAGAAATGGACGGTGGACGCCACGAAATTCCGGTCGCGCTCGCGCAACTGTCCGTTCCACGGCTGGCCGTTGCGGGGGCGTCCCGAGATGGTCCTGGTCGGCGGCCGGGTGCTGCCATGCAGATAGAGCGCTGGGCGATCGACGGGTACAACGTGATGTTCGCGGGGGTCGCGGACCCCTCGGTCGCCGGGGACCTGGAAAAGCGGCGCGCGGACCTGCTCGCGCGCTGCCGGAGGGTGAAGGCCGGCGTCACGGTCTTCTTCGACGCCTCGAAGGCGCCCCCGCTGGCCGCGCCGCCTCCCGACGGGCGGGGGCGGCTGGAGGTGGTTTTCGTCCGGAGCGGCACGGCGGACGACGCGATCGTGGCCTGGCTGCGGACGCAGGGGCAGACCCACGAAATCTGTGTCGTCACCAATGACCGCGAGCTGGCGGGGCGGGTGAAGGCGTTGCGGGCGAAGACCGCGCGGGTCGAGGAGTTCCTGAAGGCGGTCGATCCGGAGCGGCTGGAGGGGGCGGAGAAGCCGCGGATCAGCGCGAACGAGGCGCGGGAGTGGGCGAAGGAGTTTGGGGTTGATCCGGACGCGCGGATCTGAGGGCTGTTGGGGTTCTGTGGGACAGGCCGGTGGCAAGGAACCCTGCACGGATGGAAACTTGATTTGCAATTCGTGCATCAAGGTACGTTCTTGCCACAATTCGCCAATAGCATTTACATTTCCAGCCAGTTGAATTCCTCGATGTTTTTCGTAAGCACTTGCTGCATATATACTTAGGAATTCAACCATCGGGGCACGGGTCTTGCACTAGCTCCCCCACCCAAGCCAGGAACCCGCACCCCTTACACGTCAGGAGGACCCATGAAGCTCAAGTTTCTCCTCGCCGCAACCCTCGCCGCACTCGTGGCAACACCACAAGCGCGCGCCGGGGAGCCCGACGCCCAGTCCGCCGTCACGGTGGCCATGACCCCCTTCGTCGCCATCGAGGACGTGAACTTCTTCCGGTCCTACGAGGACGCTTTCCCAAAGGCCCGCCGGGATGGAAAACTCGTCCTCTTCTACCGCATGCTCGGCGACCTGGACGGGCTGACCTGAAGCGCCGCGCACGCGATGAGGACGGACGTCCTCAAGAATCGTGAAGTCCAGAACCTGCTCAAGGCGAAGTTCGTCTGCGCCTGGAAGAACATCGACGGTGAGTCCACGTGCGGCAGCTCGTTCGCCCACGAACCCGCCGACAAGCCCGGCCAGTGCTCGACCGGCGACGGCGAGCACAACACCCAGATCTGCGTCTTCACCCCCGACGGCCGCCTCCTGACCGTGATGGCGGGCTACCAGACCCCCGCCGAGCTCAGCATCGAGCTCGACTGGGTCTGGGACAAGGTCCGGCCGGTCGCCCTCAGCGAGAAGCTCTCGGACGACCAGAAGGCCACCGCCCTGAAGAAGATGTTCGCGGACCGGATCGAGAAGAACCCGCGGCAGAATCACAACCACCTGTTCGACCAGCGCTACATGACCACCCACGCCTACGACCACTGGACCGCGTTCAAGGTCGAGGACCTGGTCAAAGGTCGCGGCTTCGGCGATCACTTCTTCGGCCGCTACGGCGACAAGTCCATGCCGGGCGAGGGGATCGGGAGCGTCCCGGAAAGCCGGATGCAGGGGATCGACCAGATGCGCCTCGTCGAGATCAAGTCCGAGGCTTCGCAGCTCCGGAAGCGGTGGAGCCTGGCGGGCGACAAGGCGAGGCGGGAGATCAAGGGACGCCTGGACGAACTCCAGGGGGAATACGACGAACTCCTCGCGAAAGCGGCGTCGAAGAACGAGATGCGCGCTGTCGCGGAGCCAAAGGTCGTCCGCAAGTAGACGTCCCGAGTCCCAGGAATGATCCGGGCGGCCGCTCACGCGGCCGCCCGTTTTCGTTCCGGCGATGCTACGCTTCCCCCCCCGCCCCCCTGTCACCGGAGCGCCCATGCGCCGCACCCTGCCGGTCCTCCTGCTCGCCTGCCTGCTCCGGGCGGACGAACCGCCGGATCGCCTGCGCGCGGAAATGGAAAAGTCCCTGGGCGGGGAGACCGCCATCCGCCGCGCGGGCCACTTTCTCCTCGGCTCCCGGAAGGTCGAGGAGTCGGATCTGGACGGGCTCGAGGAGACCGTGACGAAGGCCCAGAAAGCCCTGCAGGCGCAGTACTTCAGGAAGGAGCCGGAGCAACCGGTCGCGGTGTACCTGCTGGCCAACGCCGACGACTACATCGCCTTCTGCAGGGACTTCACGGGGCAGGCCCCCGCCTCGCGGTTCGGGTTCTACCTGCGCGACCGCAAGGCGATGGTCATGAACATCGGGACGGGCCCGGGCACCCTGGTCCACGAGATGACGCACGCCCTCATGGACCCGGATTTCCCCGGCTGTCCGAGCTGGTTCTCGGAGGGGCTCGCCTCCCTCTACGAACAGTACTCCTTCGACGCGGACGGCCGGATCCTCGGCCATGAGAACTGGCGCCTCCCGCTTCTCCAGCGCGCCCTCGGCGACCGCTCCGCGCCCTCCTGGAAATCGCTCTCGTCCTTCACCGGCGCGGAGTTCTACGGCGAGGGGTCGGGTCTCCGGTACGCCGTGGCGCGGTACCTCTGCCTCTGGCTCCAGGAGCAGGGGCTGCTCGAGGACTTCTACCGGGCATTCCGTGACAGCCGCGCGAACGACCGGACCGGGTACGAGACGCTCTGCAGCGTCGTGGGGCGTCCGATGGATGAGGTGGAGAAGGAGTGGGCCGCCTGGGCGAGGGACCTGAAGTGGGATTGAAGGGGTAGCCGCCGGCCCGATTGCCGGCACGGTCGGCCCGAGCCTCCGGGACTTGCGCCGCGCAATCAGGGTGCTACGCTCGGCCCCTTCAACGGAGACCCCCATGGACGCCCACCAGATCGAAGCCTTTGCGCTCGCCCGGGACCGCTCGAAGGCCCTCGATTCCCTCATTCCCGGCAACGAGGACCACTTCTTCCACGCCTGCCTCGTCGCCGAGCAGGGCGGCGACCTGAAGCAGGTGGAGGGGTTGCTGGCGCAGTGGAACAAGCGCCACGGGGAGACGACGCTTTACCGCGAGATCCTTCACCGCCTCCGGCTGCTGCAGTACGACACCCAGCCGGCGCGGACGATCGAGCATCTCCGCCGGCATCTCGGGTTGCGGTTCGACCACGCGCGGATGGCGGAGGGGAGCGAGGCGAAGTATCCCTCGCGTCTCGCCCCGGAGGCGGTCAGCCGGAAGGAAGTCCGGCGTCACGGTTATGACAACAGCAACGCGTCGGACCTGGCGGGGTTCACGGACGCGGCGCTGGAGTGGCTGGTGGACGAGCAGCTCAGCGGGGAGCGGCTCCGCAGTCTGCTGCATCGGGTTCTCCGACCGGACTTCCCCCGCCTGCCGGAGCTGGTGGCGGCGGAACTGAGCGATACGCGCGGCACGGGGGGGTTCGGGGCGATCCCGATCCACGCGCAGATGCTGGAGGACCAGCTCAAGGAGCTGCTCACCCTGGTCCCCTCGCTCGACGAGAACGACGCGTGGGTGGATGCCCGCCTGATGAAACTCCATCCGGGGCCGGACGCGGACTGGGAGCACACTCCCGCGGAGCGGGAAGCGTTCCTGGAGCGCATGTGGAGCTTCGTGAAAGGGCTGGCGCCGAAGTTCAACGCGCTGAAGGCGCACCTCCTCTGGCATCGGCTCGACCACGACCGCTCCGTCGGCGTCCGGGATCGGGCGCGATTCACCGCCTACCTGCAGCTCCCCCGGCGCGTCAGCTATTCCCACCCGGACTTCCAGAAGCGCCACAAGGGCGACAAGGACACCTTCGCCCTCGGCGGCGACTTCCTGGCGACCACGCTTCTCCCGTCGGTCGGGGACGACGTGGAGCTGGTGGAGGACTACCTGTCCCATTTTGCGGCCGGCGCGGCGGACCTTTCAGAGTTCGCGCCGTGGGTGCACACGAGTTTTCTGACCAGGGTGCTGGTCTCGACGAAGCTGCTGCTGGGGGAAGGGAACTCGAAGGAGCTGGCTGATCGGCTGAACGACCCGAATGAACGGCAGAAGCTGGAGAACCGGGTGGACCTGGTGTTTTCGAAGACCAACCCCGGCTGGTTCCGGGCGGCGGACGAGGTGTCGCTCGACCTCGAGGTCAAGAACGTCCCGACGCTCACGGTGAAGGTCTTTGAGATCAACGCGCTCAACTGGTTCCTGGCGACCGGCCGGGACGTCGATACGAGCCTGGACCTGGACGGGCTGGTGGCCGGGGAGGAGCAGACGCATGCGTATGCCGAGCCGCCGATCCGGCGGGTGCGGAGAACCTTCAGGTTTCCGGCGCTGTCGGGCCCGGGGATTTTCATCTCGGAGTTCATCGGGGGGGGGACCAGTTCCCGGGCGCTGATCCGCAAGGGCCGCCTGCGGTTCCTGGAGCGGGTCGGATCGGCGGGACATGTCTTCACGATCCTCGACGAGGACCGGAAGGTGCTCAAGGACGCCACGCTCTGGCTGGGGGGGCGCGAATACCGGGCCGGGGAGGACGGGGAGATCCATGTCCCGTTCAGCACGCGGCCGGGGCGGCAGACGGTCGTGCTGCGCCACGGCCCGCTCGCGACGCTGGAACAGTTCGAGCACCAGGCGGAGTCGTACCAGCTGTCCGCCGGGATTTACGTCGACCGGGAGAGCCTGATCCGGAAACAGGAAGCGCGGGTGGCGGTCCGCCCTTCGCTGCAGGTGAACGGCGTTCCGGTGAGCCTGTCGCTCCTGGAGGACGTGGTGCTGACCGTGCAGTCGACGGACCGCGAAGGGGTGAGTTCGAGCCAGGAGGTCCGCGGTTTCCAGCTCCATGAGGACCGGGAGTCGGTCCACACCTTCCAGGTTCCGGAAGGGCTCGCGTCCCTCGCCTTCACTCTCCGCGCGAAGGTGCAGAACCTGTCACAGGGGCAGAAGGTCGCTCTCGCGGAGGAGACGGCGGTCGCGCTGAACGGCATCGACGCCGAGGCGCAGATCGAAGACCTGCACCTGGCCCGGACCTCGAGCGGGTACGTGGTTCACCACCTCGGGAAGTCGGGGGAGCCGCGGGTCGGGACCCAGCTCGACCTGGCGCTCCGGCACCGCGACCTGGCCGTCGAACTGCGGGTCGCCCTCCAGACGGACGCGAACGGGAGGCTGGATCTCGGCCACCTGCGCGACATCACCTCGCTCACGATCACCACCCCCTCGGGGGTCACGGAGTCGTGGACGCCGCCGCGCGACCGCAGCCACCTCCCGGGGAGTCTCCACGTGCGGGCCGGGGAGGCGTTCCGGGTGCCGTTCATGGAGACCCCGCCGCTCGGCGGGAAGGACTATCCGGACGCGCACGGCATGACCATCCCCGAGGGGACGGAGTTCAGGCGCAGCGACGCCTCCCTCCTCGAACTCCGCGGAACGACCTTTGTCCGCGACCACGCCCGGGCGATGACCCGCACCAGCGGGTTTCTCGAGGTCGCAGGGCTCCCGGCGGGAGACTACCTGCTCTTCCTGAAACGTGACGCGACGTCGATCCACGTCCGGGTCATCCCCGGCGAGGAACGGGCGGGATGGGTGGCGGGCGAGCGGCGCCACGCCGAGCGGCGCTCACTGCGACCGCTGCAGATCACCGGGGCGGCGATCGACAAGAAGGAGATCCGCATCACCCTCGCCCAGTCCGGCGAGCGCACGCGGGTCCATGTCTACGGCACCCGCTTTCTCCCCGCCTGGCATGTCTTCGACGCCTTCGACTCGCTCCCGGTGCCCATGGCGCGCCTGGTGGAGTTCGGGAAGGCCCGGTCCCACTACCTCGCCGGCCGGCCAATCGGCGACGAGTACCGCTACATTCTGGAACGACGGCAGAGCGCGCGCCACGCCGGCACCATGCTCACCCGCCCCGGGCTCCTCCTCAATCCCTGGGCCGTCCGGACCACCGAGACCGCGACCCGCGAAGCGGCGCCCGGCGGACGGTTCGGGGCAGCCCCGGCGCCGGCGATGTCGGCGGGGATGGCGATGCAGTCGGCCCCCCGGCGGACCGGCGAAGGAGAAGGCGGCTTCGCGAACCTCGACTTTCTCGCGCACCCCGCGGCGGTCTTCCTCAACCTGAAGCCCGACGCAAAAGGAGAGGTGACCGTTCCGCGGGACGCCGTCGCGCATGCCACCTCGCTCCGCATCGTCGCCGTCGACGGCCTCCACACCGTCTCCCGCGACCTGCTCTTCCCCGAAGTCCGGACGCCGCACGAGGACCTGCGACTCCGCCTGGCGCTCGACGCCGACGGGCATTTCACGGAGAAGCAGCAGATCTCGGTTCTCTCGGCCGGCCAGCCGCTCGAGATTGCGGACATCACGACCTCGCGGACGGAGGTGTACGACACGCTGGGCCGCGTCTTCCGGCTCTACGCCACGCTCTCGAACAATCCCGAGCTGGCGAAGTTCGCGTTCATCCTCGAGTGGCCGCGGCTGTCGGAGGTGGAGAAGGGTGCGCGGTACAGCGAGTTTGCCTGCCACGAGCTCAGCTTCTTCATCGCGAAGAAGGACCCCGAGTGGTTCCGGCGCGTCGTGCATCCCTACCTGCGGAACAAGCTTCACAAGACGTTCCTGGACCACTGGCTGCTCGACGCCGATCTCTCCGGTTACCGGACGCCGTGGGCGTTCGGCCGCCTGAACGTCGTGGAGCGGATCCTGCTCTCGCAGCGGTTCGACGACGAGGGCGACCCCGTCTCCCGGCATGTCCGCGACCTCAACGACCTCCTGCCGCGGGACATCGTGCGGGCGCAGCACCTGTTCGGGTCGGCGATCGTGGGGAGCGCCCTTGAGGCCGGGGACAAGCTCGGGATGGCCGCCCAGGAGATGGGGGAGCGGCGGCGGATGCTGGATCGGCTGCAGGAGGTGGGTGCCTCAAAGTCAGAATCCATGGGTCCGGCGACCCGGTCCGCGCCGAAGGTTCCCCGGGCGGCGGACAGCAGGGAGCGGGCGAAGAAGTCAAAGCGCGACGGCCCGCGCGATGAGGAGGCCCAGGCCGAGTGCGCGGACTTCGACGACGGCGGGGCGGAGAAGGACGCGCGTGCCCGCGGGGAGATGAAGGCGTTCTACCGGAAGCTCGACCGGACGCAGGAGTGGGCGGAGAACAACTACTGGCACCTTCCGATCGAACAGCAGGGCGCCGAGCTCGTCACGGTCAACGCGTTCTGGCGGGACTACGCGGCGCACCGGCGCCAGGGTCCGTTCCTCTCGCCGAATCTGGCGTTCGCTTCGCGCAATTTCACCGAGATGATGTTCGCGCTTTCGGTGCTCGACCTGCCGTTCGAGGCGGACGCGCCGAAGGTGGTGTTTGAAGGTGCCCGGATGAAGCTGACCGGCAGGGGGTCGTCGGTGGCGTTCCACAAGGAGATCAAGCCGGTCCAGCCGTCGGCGGAGCGGGTCCCGGTCCTGGTCAGCCAGAATTATTTCCGGGACGACGACCGCACGCGCGAGGAGAACGGCGAGGAGGTCGACAAGTACGTCACGGACGAGTTCCTGGTGAACGTGGTCTACACCTGCCAGGTCGTCCTCACCAATCCGACATCCACGAACCAGAAACTCGACCTCCTCCTGCAGATCCCGACCGGTTCCATCCCGGTCAGGAACGGTTTCGTCACGCGGGGGCGCCATGTCGAGCTGTCGAGTTACAACACCGAGTCGATCGAGTACGCCTTCTACTTCCCCGCCGCCGGGACCTTTCCGCACTTTCCCGTCCATGTCGCCCGGAACGAGGAGCTGATCGCCTCGGCCCCGCCCGTCCGGCTCAAGGTCGTCCGCGAGCTGAGCCAGGTGGACAAGACTTCATGGGCGTGGATCAGTCAGCACGGGGACGGGGACGAGGTCCTGAAGTGGCTGGACGGGCACAACATCGACCGGGTGGACGTGGAGCTCGTCGCCTGGCGGATGCAGGACCGGGCGTTCTACGGCCGGCTCATCGCCCTCCTGTCGCGGCGCCACGTTTACAACTCCATGCTCTGGTCGTACGCCCTGCACCACAACGATCTCCCGAACATCCGCGAATACCTGCTGCACCAGGACCATTTCCTCGACCAGTGCGGCCTCTGGCTCAGGAGCACGCCCGTCCCGATCGACCCGGTCGAGCGCCGCCGGTACCAGCACCTCGAGTACGCGCCTCTGGTCAACGCCCGGACGCAGAAGCTCGGCGCCCGCAGGGAGATCCTGAACGACCGCTTTGCCGCGCAGCACGTTCACCTGATGACCGTGCTCCGATACCGTGGAAAGCTGACGGACGAGGACCGGCTGGCGGTGACGTACATGATGCTCCTGCAGGACAGGATCCCGGAGGCGCTGGAACAGTTCGGGGCGATCGACGCGCGCAACCTGGACACCTGGCTCCAGTACGAGTACCTGAAGGTCTACGCGGACTTCTGCCGTGAGAAGCCGGGCGACGCGCGCGAGATCGCGGAGCGCCACAAGGACCATCCGGTCGACCGCTGGCGGAACCTGTTCCGCAACGCGCTGGCGCAGATCGACGAGGTCGGCGGCGGCGGCGCGAAGGTCGTGGACGAGAAGGACCGGGACCAGCGCCAGGCCGCCCTGGCCGCCGGGGACTCCGACTTCGATTTCACCGTCGAAAAGAAAACCGTGGCCGTGAACGCGCAGAACATCACGGCCCTCACCGTGAACTACTACCGCATGGACATCGAGCTCCTGTTCTCCCGGCAGCCGTTTGTGCAGCAGCAGTCGGGACAGTTCGCGTACGTCCGCCCGAATCGGTCCGCCGAGGTGCGGATCCCCGCCGGCACGACTTCCCACGCCTTCGACCTCCCGGCGGAGTTCCACGGCGCCAACATCATCGTGGAACTGGTCGCGACCGGAAAACGGCGCGCCCAGGCGTGCTACGCCCACGACCTGACGGTGAACATCACCGAAAACTACGGGCAGCTGCGCGTCGCGCGCCAGGGCTCTGGGAAGCCCCTTCCCAGGTGCTACATCAAGGTCTACGCGCGCATGCACGGCGGCGAGGTGAAATTCTACAAGGACGGGTACACCGACCTGCGCGGCGCGTTCGACTACGCCAGCCTCAGCACGAACGAGATGGACAACGTGGAACGGTTTGCCGTCCTCGTGATGAGCGAGGACGCCGGCGCGGTCATCCGCGAGTGCGGGGTGCCGAAACAGTAGCCACGGAGCCGCCGAGACGCGTCCGCATGCACGCTGAAACCGCTTACCTGTTCCGCCACGCCCTCCTCCGCGACGCCGCGTATCAGCTGCAACTCCCCGGCGCGCGGGCGCAGTTGCACGCGCTGGCCTGCACAATCCTCGAGAATCTCGGCGGCGGGCGCCCCCCGGAACCCCCGCCGCTGGACGCAGCCGACCCGCTTCCGTTCACACCCCACCCGACGGACGCGCTGGCCCGTGACCTCGCGGACCACGCCCGCCTCGCCGGGGCGGCGCTGGGAGGGGACGGGGGGGACGAAGCGCTCTATCTCCGGCGCGCCGCCGAGCACGCAGATCAGGCGGGACGCCCTGAGGAAGCGGTCGGCTGCTGGGAGCGTCTCGCCCGGGTGATCTCCGGGGGAGCGAAATGCGAATCGCTGAGGCGGGCCGCGGAATGTGCGCGCCAGTCCGGTCGGCTGGAATCCGCGGGGGCCCTGGTCGCCGGGGCGTGGGAGCTGGTCCAGGCGTCGGAAAGCGGGCCCCTCAAAGCGCGCCTCCTGTGCACGCACGCGGCGGTGGACCGGGCGACCGGCCGGGTCGAGGCGTCGGAGCGACGGTACGGCGAGGCGATCACGCTGCTGCGTTCCCTCGGACACCGGCGCGGCCTGGCGCAGGGGCTCGTGGGGATGGCCACGCTGCTGATGGAGACGGGGCGCCTGGAACGGGCCGAGCAGGTGCATGAGGAGGCGCTCGCGCTCCACAGGGAGGTCGGCAATCGGCGCGGAGAGGGGCTCGTGCTCGGCAACCTCGCCAACCTGTACTCGGAGACCGGCCGTCGGGAAGAGGCCGCGCTGGCTTACGGGCAGGCGCTGGCCATCCACCGGGAGACGGGGAACCGCCGCGTCGAGGGGGTCGCCCTGGGGAACCTGGCCCTCCTCCACCGGATGGAGGGGCGGCTGGAAGCGTCGGAGCGCGCGCTCGAACAGGCGCTGGAAATCCACCGGGAGGTCGGCAACCGCCGCTCCGAGGGAATCACGCTCGGGAATCTCGCCAACGGTCACGGTGCGGCAGGGCGGCGGCACGAGGCGCAGCGGGCCCTCGAGCAGGCCCTGGCGATCCACCGCGAGGTCAGCAATCGCCGGCTTGAGGGGATCGCACTGGCGGCGCTCGCCCCGCTCTACCGGGACGCGGGGCGGCATGCCGAGGCAGAGGAGGCCTCGCGGCAGGCGCTGGAGATTCACCGCGCCTCCGGAGACCGGAGATTCGAGGGACTGCACTTCTGCGACGAGGCGCTCCGCAATCTCACCCTGGGCCGGATTGACGCCGCCCGTGCGGCCTGGGCCGCCGGGTGGGGGATGCTGTCTGCGATCGGCGGCGCGGCGGACCTTGAGCGCAAGGACGCGGAGATGCGCGCGGCGTGCGAACGACTCGGGTTGCCGCCGCTGGAACCCGGCGGTCCCGAAGGCCGGCCCGGCTACTCATCCTGAACGCCAGGATCGACGCGCGGAATGAACCGTTCCCGGGGATCTCGCGGGGCCGGCAGCGGAGGCTGGGGATCGAAACCTGAGGCCGACATAAGCGTCATCGCCCCATGCCCTTATGGAATCTCGCGGTGTTTCTCCGCTTTCCCCGAAAGCCCCGCTCGCTCTCCTACCTCTTCTGGCACACGACCCCCACGTTCAGAGGAGATTCGCCATGCAGCCCTACGCCGCCCCCCCGCCCTACCCCGGCCGCTCGCGCTTTCCCTTCATCCTCACCGGTTGCCTCGTCGCGTTCGTCACGTTGTGCACACTGACCGTCATCGGCGCCGCCGCCGCAGGACTCGCCTTCGTGACCGTGGCGTCCGGCCCGCACGCCGTGTCTTCGGGCGGCCAGACCGCCGACCTGTTTCTCGTCCACATGGCCGCCGGACGGTGGAGCGACGCCTCCCGCCTGGTTTCGCCGGAACTGGCAGGAAGCGTTGCAGCAGTCGGCGAGGACCACAAGTCCGTGTGGGGCGAGAACCGCGGCTGCAGCATCTCGAACACCCGCTCGGACGTCGACTGGGACGGCGGCGGCCTCCGCCACCAGGTGAAGTCCACGCTTCAGTACACCGTCAAGGGAACCGACGGCGTCTCCCGGAAGGTCTCCCTGCGGGTCCAGAATGGGCTCATCACGGATCTCGCGGTGGAAGACAAGCCGCTCTTCGGAAACACGATCCACCTGCAGTCCGGGTGCCGGACAGCCCCCACCGCCCGAACCGTTCCTGCTCCCGTGGCGCCGGAGGCTCCCGCCGCGCAGGGGCGGGAAGACGATCCGGTGGAGGTCGCGCCGCCTCCCGCTCCGAAGAAGAAGTCCCGCTGAGCCCCGCTGAGCGGACGGGCCCGGGGAGACCGTCCCCCCGGGCCCGTTCTGCTCCGCGACGGCCCTACTTCGCCGGCTGCCCTGCCGCCTTCGCGACCTCCGGGTCGAACCCGCGTTTCAGGCAGGTGACCTCCCAGCGCATATGTCCTGCGGCGCCGAGGACGCATTTCTCGGCGACGATGCCGCCCTTGATATCGACCTTGAGCGCCGACCCGGCGGTCTTCGACCAGGAGACCTTCCCGCTCTTGTAAGCCTCGCGCGGGATCCGGTCCGGGGCGTCCTTCGGCTGGTCGGCGGTGTCCAGTTTCATCCGGACGCAGCTGTCGCCGCCCACCGTTTCGGTCCCGTCGGCCCGGATCTCCAGCTCCTCGTGGTTCCCGAAGGTCAGCTTCCGTTTCCAGGCCTTCCCCTGGCCCGGCGCGGTGTGAAACAGGAGTTCCAGCCACTCGCGCGGCGGGGTCGGCGGGTGGAACAGGTCCGCGGCGCTGTTCTTCACGGTCGTGGACTTGTCGACCTTGATATCGCAGCTCTCCGGCCAACCCTCCAGCGAACACGACTGGATCGCCCCGTCAGGGCCGACCGTCGCCGTGAAGGTCACCCCCTTGATCGCCGCGTAGCGCACGAACCCCTTCACGCACGACTTGTCCTTCCGCGAGTCGTACTTCAGCTTCCCGCCGGAGTCGACCGTCGTTTCGACGGACACAGCCTCGACCGTAAACGTCCACGTCGCCATCCCCTCGCTCGTGACGGTGGTGCAGGTTCCCCGCAGGTCCAGCGTCTCAGACTGAGACGAGACATCGGGCATCCCGGCGCCTCACCCGTACTGCTTCGTCCCGGTCTTCGCCGTGAGTTCCGTGCCGAGTTCCCACGTGACGGTCGTGCCGGGCTGCGGGTCCCCCGCGATCGCAGGGAGCGCGAGGGCAGCGGCAAGGGCGAAGGTGCAGAAGCGATGGCGCATGGGGAGGGCTCCGTGAAGGGTTGCGGGAAGGGGGTGCAAGCGATGTGCCGGGACGGCGAATTGCAAGTCTCTGTCACCATAGCACTTATGGCGCGGCCTCGGGGTGGATTTGTCAGGGGACTTTGCAGACCCCTTGGGTCCCTTGACAGAAGGACGAAGCCCGCGGACAGCGCTCCCTTCCGGGCTGCACTTTCACCCCCTTCGCCTTGCACCGCTCCCCGCACCTCCGCTATCGTCTCCTCACCCCCTTCGGGAGATCCCGGCTCATGAAAACGCTCGCCTGCCTCCTCCTGTTCGCCTGCGCCGCGTTTGCGGAACCCGCCGGCTGGCACCGGACGTTGAAAGACGGGGTGAAAGCCGGGCAGCGGAGCGGGAAACCCGTGCTGGTGGTGACGATCTGGAAAGATGATCAGTGAGCGTCGTGCGCGACCTGGCGTGCCCGGGTCCAGCAGGACGAGGACTTTGTGAAGGCGCTCGCGCGGTTTGAGCCGGTGGAGTGGATTTACGACGGGCTGAAGGGAAAGATCATCGCGTGGACGAAGGAGAACGGCGGGACGAACGACGATCCCTCGGAGCTGATTTACGTTGTCGGCCATGACGGAAAGGTGATCGAGCAGGCGCCGGCGGGCGGGACGAAGAACGCCGCGGGACTGGCGCGCTGGATGAAGAAGCAGGCGGACGCGTGGGAGCAGACGCACCCGCCGATGCGGGTGAAGTTCGTGCCGGAGGAGGTGACGGTTTCCGGGGAGGGGGCGGAGGCGAAGGCGGCGTGCGCGAAGCTCGACGAAGCGCGCGGCGCGGGGAAGCCGGTCGCGGTCTATGTCGGCCGGCGGTCCGCGGACGACGGGGACGCCAGGGGGCGCGCGGAGGTGGCGGCCTGCCAGAAGTTCGAATGGGGGCCGCTCTGTTCCGCGGATGCGGGAAAGGCGTCGGCCGGGTGGATGCTCCTGCGGCTCGACCTGGGCGAACCCGCGGAGGCTGTGCTGTCGAAATCCCTGGGCGTGACCGCCGGACCCGCCGTCGTCCTCCTCGTCCCGGGTTCGGAGACGCCGGTCGTGCTGGACGCGAAAACGTCCGGATCGGCGCTCGCCGCGGCGCTGAAGAAAGCCACCCCTCCGAAGTAGGGCCGCGGGGCCCCTCCGGTTAGCCTGTCGGCCGTGGACGCCGAGTTCGCTTACCTGTTCCGGCACGCCCTCCTCCGCGAGGGCTCCTATCAGCTGCAGCTTCCGGGGGACCGGGCCCGGCTGCACGCCCTGGCGTTCGCGATCATCGAGGAGGTCGCGGGCGGGCGGCCCGCCGCGCCCCGGGCCCTGCTCGAGGAGACGTTCGGGAAGTTCGAGGGGCACCCGACCGATCCGTTCGCGGAGGAACTCGCGATGCACGTCCAGTGCGCGGAGCCCGTCACCGATCCACGCGTCTACCTGGAAACGCGCTCGCTCTACCTGCGACGGGCCGCGGACTACGCCGAGGAGCTCCAGCAGCACCCCCGCGCGGAATCGCTCTGGAGAGCGCACGCGGACCTGGTCACGGGAGTCGAGCGGGGGGAGTCACTCCGCCGGGCCGCGGATGCCTCCCAGCGCGCAAGCCGGACGCAGGTTGCCGGCCTCCTGTTCCACCGGGCGCTCGATGAATTCCGCGCCGCGGGCGACAGGAGACTTGAGTCGCTCGCCGTCGCCCAGATCGCCGGAAATCACCGGCTGTGCGGCCGTCCCGCGGAGGCGGAATCCGCCTTCCGTGAGGCGATCCACCTCCAGAAGATCGCCCCCGACACTGCCGTAAAGGCCCTGACCCTCATCAATCTTGCGAGTCTGCTTCGCGAGACAGGTCGCACTCATGAAGCCCTTCGCCTCGGGCAGCAGGCGCTCCGGCTCCACCGGCAGCTCGGCGATCGGCGCGGGGAAGCGATGGGCCTGTCCAACCTCGCCGTGGCCCAGTTGGAACAGGGCGATGCGGCGGCCGCCGAACGGACCGTGCGCCGGGCGATCACGATCCACCGGTCCGGCGGCCATCTCCAGGCGCTTCCCGGCGCACTCTCCAACCTCGCCGCCGTGGTCTCGTCGCGCGGGAAACACGCTGAGGCCGACAGGCTCCTCACGGAAGCGCTTGCCCTCAACCGGCAGGCTGGGAATCGGAGATCCGAAGGGATCACTCTCGGAAACCTGGGAGTCCTGGACGGGGAACGCGGGGATTGGGCGGCCGCAAAGCGCAATCTCGAAGCCGCGCTTGTGCTCCATCGCGAACTCGGCAACCGCCGGTTTGAGGGGATCCACACCTGCACCCACGCACTCGTCCTCCTCTCCCTCGGCGGCGCGAACCCGGCGCGGGAGAGCTGGAGGGCGGGCGCGGCGATCCTCCGGGCTCTCGGAGACGCCACCGCCTCGGCGCGGAAAACCCAGGAAATGCGGGTGGCCTGCTCGAAAGCCGGCGTTCCTCCCTTCGACGAGGACCCCGCGTGAACGCCGAGACCGCATATCTCTTCCGCCACGCCCTCCTCCGCGACGCCGGCTACCAGCTGCAGCTCCCGGGCGACCGCGCACGGCTGCATCTCCTCGCCCTGGAGATCCTCGAGTCCCTCTGCGGCGGACGACCGCCGGCGCCTCCTCCGCTCACAGGCGCAGATCGCCGGGCCCTGCCGCCCCATGCGTCAGACCCGTACGCAGAGGACCTCGCCTCCCACGCAGCGTCGGCTGAGCAGGCTTTCGGCGTTGAGCGGACTTCCTCCTCGTCCGAGGAGATCGCAGACCTCCGACGGATCTACACCCGCCGTGCCGCGGAATTCGCCCTGGCGCAGTACCGCCAGCACGCAGCCCTGCGCCTCTGGCGGGAACTTGCGGAGCTTGTCCCGGGCGCTGAGAGATGCGAAGCGCTCCGCCATGCGGCGGTGGCAGGAGTTCATTCCGGACAGATGAAGCTCGCGGAAGAACTGTTCGACCGGGCTCTTCCGATGGCGCGGGAGGCCTGCGCACTGGAAGCGGAGGGCCGGCTGCTCGGCGGTCTGGGGAGTCTCTACCTGGCAACGGGGCGCGTTCAGGAAGCGGAGGCCGCCTACGAACGGACACTCGCTCTGTGCCGGGAAACAGGAAACATGAGGGAGGCAGGGATCGCGCTCGGCAATCTGGCCGCGTTGTACAAGAACACGGGCAATCTCCAGCGGGCTGAAGCCTCCCATTTGCGGGCCCTGGAGACCCACCGTCAATTCGCCAACAGGCGCTCCGAAGCGGTCACCCTCGCAAACCTCGCAAATGTGTACCAGGACACCGGCAGGTTCGAGCTCGCCGAACGGACCTTCGAGCAGGCGCTGGCGATCCATGAGGAATTCGGGGATCGGCGTTTCTACGGACTAGCAATCGGAAATCTCGGCTGTCTCCTTCAGGATCTCGGACGGACCGGGGAGGCCGAGCGCAGTCTCCTCCGCGCGCTCGCAATTCACCGTGAGATCGGAGACCGCCGATACGAGGGGATGACGACCGGAAACCTGGCCCTCGTGTACGAGAAGACGGGGCGCGTCGGGGACGCCGAAACCCACTATGCACGGGCGCTCGAGATCCACCGCGAAGTCAGCAACCGGGCCTCAGAGGGGATCGTGCTGGCCAACCTGGCCGGGCTCTACCGGTCCACCGGCCGGCCCCGGCTGGCCGCCGACACGCTCGAGCAGGCGCTGTCCATTCACCGCGAGGTCGGCAACCGTCGATCCGTCGGGATCAGCCTCGGAGTCCTCGCCGCGCTCAAGATCGACGACGGACTCCTTGAAGAGGCGGAGCGGCTGATGGAGGACTCGCTGGCGATCCACCGGGAGACCGGCAACAGGCACTATGAGGGCCTGACCCTCTGTGACATGGCCGCCCTCCTCGTCCGGCGCCGTCGCGCGGAGGATGCCCGAAAGACGTGGCAGAGCGGTGTGGAGCTCATGAAATCGCTCGGCGAGAACGTCAGCCTGGAGGTCTCGCGCGTGAACATGATCGAAGCCTGCCGCGAAGCCGGAGTCCCGCCGCTCGACGAGGACCCCGCGTGAACGCCGAGGCCGCGTATCTCTTCCGCCACGCCCTCCTCCGCGAAGCCGCGTACCAGCTGCATCTCCCGGGGCAACGGGCGCGGCTTCATGCGGAAGCGCTAGCGGTGATGGAGCGGCAGGCCGGGGGTCGCCCGGCGGAACTGCTCCTGGGGGAGGGAATCAGGTTCGAGGTGCACCCGACGGACCCGCTCGCGGAGGATCTCGCGGACCATGCCCGCCTCGGGGGGGCGCCACCGGAGGTGCAGGCCCTGTATGCCTGCCGCGCCGCGGCGCTCGCCGAGCGGCAGTACCGGCCCGAGGACGCCATGCGCCTGTGGGAGGCCGCGGCCGGCCTGTTGTC
>JABWAY010000363.1 GCA_013360825.1 Candidatus Brocadiia bacterium
CCTCTACGCCGACGCCGCCGCCGACTGGCGCCTCGCCTGCCGCGATCGCGCTCACGGCTCCCAGGACTGGCATCGCTTCCGCATCTGGCTCGCCGAATCGAGGCTGGGGCGCGAAGCGCAGGCCGCCCGCGAGCTGGCGGGCTACCTGGCGTCTGCCCCGCGGGAGAACGACTGGACCGCCGCGACCGCAGCCTTCCTCACCGGCGGGCAGCGGGAGCCGGCGTTCCTCGCCCTCGCCGACACCCCTGCGAAGGAGTGCGAGGGGCGGTACTGGGCGGGAGCAAAGCGCCTCCTGCGACGGGATCTCGCCGGCGGCGCCGCCCACCTCCGCGCGGCCGCGGCGACGGAACTGCCGCGGATCACGGAGTGGAGGAGCGCTCGGTCGGACCTCCGGAGACTCGGGGGCTGACGGCCGCCGGAACCGCTATTTCTTCTCCCGCACCGTGTCGACCTCGTCGGACAGGGCATCCCCGACAGGAGGGGACTTCGCGCCGGCTTCGTCCGGCTGCTTCCTGTCGTCCTTCCCTGAGCCCGCGCCGTCCAGCCCCAGGTTCTCGGGGCGGTACCGGTTCTGGCCGCGTTTCACCATCTCCGCCTCGACCGTCGCGAAATCGACGCCGGGATTTTTCGCGACCAGTTCTCCCTCAATCGTCTCGAACGACTCCTGCCAGCCCGTGGCCTTCTTCAGCGCCGCGCTGACCAGGCTCCGGTACGCGTCGACGCTCTTCACTTCCAGCGTCCTCCCGCCGCGGTGCTGCAGGGCCTCCTTCCAGTGCCTGAACACCTCCGCCATGCGGGTCTCGATCGCATTCGGGTTCGGGTGGCCCAGGTCGAGCGCGCGCACCCAGGCCCACATTGCGAGATTCAGGTTCCGCTCTCCACAGTACTGGTCCCCGAGGACGAGCAGGGCGTCGGGGAAGAGCCTGTCACTGCGGACGAGGGCGCAGAGGCGTTCGCGGTCCTCGGCGGTCTGGAGCGGCCGGCTCCACATCGACCATTGGGAGTATTCGCGTCCGAGGAAGTCCTTCCCGGGAATCGCCTTCGGGTCGGCAGCCCGGGCGCTGCGCCAGTCGAGCATCTTCAGGTAGTAGTCGCCGAGCCCGAGGTGCCCGGACGGGCGGATCGCGAGCGCCTTCTTCGTGTACTCCGCCGCCTTCGCGAAGTCACCCTTCTTCTTGTACATCACCCCGAGGTTCGAGAACGTCTCGTACTTGCCGGGCTGCAGCGCCTCGATCGATGCGAACGCGGCTTCCGACTCGTCCCAGCGCCCCAGTTTGAGCAGCGCGACGCCGAGATCGTTCAGCGCCGCGATGTCCTTCGGGTCCTTTTCCAGCGCCGCCCGGCTGACCGCGACGCGCGACTCGTGGTACCCGGCTCCGTGGTGCGGAAACTGGCCGACGATGAGATCGAAGTCGTCCGCGCGGGTCTGCATTTCGTCGCGGATCGTGTCGGAATCCCAGATGCAGGCAGTGGCGGCGGAAGCGAGGATCGCGGAGAGGGCGACGGCGAGTCTGGGGCGCATGCGGGCTCCTTTGGGGTGTAGACAGGGATTCAGCGCTTCAGACGGTCTTCCGGCCGGAAAGTTCCCGAGAACAGGAAGAATCCGGGGGCTGAAATTCAGGCGACGGCGGTGCAGTTCTTTCCGCAGCGGTGACCCGCCCGAGTGCGAGCATCACCAGAGGGGCGCCGAGCCGCGCCTACGCAGGCGAGGTGAGATGCGGTCCGCCATCGAGCTCACGCACGGAGTTCGAGATCGACCAGGACGCCGTCGGCCGGCTTCGTGGAGACGCCGGCGCGGACCCCGGCTGGCTCCCCGACTGCGGTGAATCGGAACAGCTTTACCATCGCGCCGACGACGAGCCCGACTTCCAGGAGTCCGAGGAAGCGGCCGGGGCAGAATCGCGGGCCGTAGCCGAAGCCGAAATGGAGCATGTCCTTCGGCGTGAGGCCCTTGCGGGCGAGAAATTCCCATCGCTCCGGGGCGAAGTCCCCCGCGGGGTAACCCGTGACGGCGGCGCCCCAGAACTCCTCGCAGCGGTTGGCGTGCCAGACGTCGAGGCAGACGTGCGCGCCTTTCGGGATGAGCATCCTGCGGTGGTCGGTGGTTTCAATCCAGGTGTCCACCGTGGCGCGGCGCGGGAGGAAGTAGAGCGCCGGCGTCAGGCGGACGGTCTCCTCGAGGACGCGGTTGAGCGCGAGGGCGTGCGTCAGGCTGTCGGGGTCGTAGGTCTCCAGGTCCTTCACTTCCGCGAAAATCTGCTCCTGGATGTCCGGCCGGCGCGCCAGGTGCGAGATCGCCCAGCTCGCGAACGACGACGTCGCTTCCATCGCTCCCGCGAGGAAGACCCTCAGGTTGCTGCGAAGCGCCGCATCCGGCGCCTCCGAGTGAAACTGCTGCCAGAGGCCGAGTCCTTTCGCGCGGCCGGCAAGGGCGATGTCCACGAGCGCCTCGAAGTCGGCCTTCCTGCGCTTCAGGAGGCCGCGTCGGCCGGTGAGCAGTCCGGCGACCGCCATCATCCGCGGCGCGATCGTGTCGCTGACCATGTGGGCGATCAGCCCGTCGAGCGAGGGCACGAACCTCTCGCGGAGTTCCCGCTCGTCCACGGTTCCGCCGAAGAAGTTGTTCACGAGCATCTCGAGCATCACGACCTTGATCTCGGGCTCGAGCGCGAGCCGCGTCACCGTCTGCCCCGTCGCCTTCTGCCGCGCGCGCAGCACCTCCAGTCGCTCCGCCACCGTCCTCCGGAACGTCTGCTCGAACCCATGGAACTGCTCCGGCTGGAACAGGCTCGACCGGCTGAACGGCTCCGCCGCGAGGCTCTTCTGCCGCCGCCAGACCGCGCCGTTCGCGTAAAGCAGGGAGTCCTCGCCCGTGGCGCGCGCGATCCCCGCGGTGGGGGCGGTGTCGCGGTCGAACTGCCCGGGTTTCTCGCCGGTGGCGCCGAGCACGGCCTTGATGATCGCCGGGTCGCGCGAGAGCAGCACAGGAGGGAAACCGCCGACGTACAGGTACCGGTTGTGCCTTCCCGCCCCCGTCTCCTTCTCCGCGCCGCACCAGAACGTCTCGAAGATCCGGATCGGCTCCCGGTAGTTCCACGGGTGCGGAAAGGGAAGTGTCGGCCGCCCGGACGCGAAGACCGGGACGCGCGAGGGGAGGGAATCGCCGCCAAATGGATTCACCCCCCGGAGCTGTTCGAGGATGCGTCCGGGCCACGAGGTCGCGGGCATCAGGGGTCTCCGGTCGTCACTTCTTCGGGCGCGGGACATGCTGGTCGATCAGCACCGGATTCCCGTCCGGGTCGAGGAGCATCAGGCTGGCCGGGCCCGTCGAAGATTCGTCGGCACTCATGGTGAGCGTGAGCCCCTGACTCTGGAGCTCCCGCTGAATCTCCCGCACGTCCTTGAATTCGGCCAGCGGTTCGCCCGCGTCGTCCCACCCCGGGTTGAACGTCAGGGTGTTCCGGTCGAACATTCCCTGAAAGAGCCCGATCTTGGTGGTCCCGTTCTGCAGGATCAGCCAGTTCTGAGCGGGATCGCCGCCGATCTTCCGGAATCCGAGTTTTTCGTAGAAGGCGCGGGAGGCTTCCAGGTTCCGGACGGCGAGGCTGACGGAGAAATTGCCGAGTCTCATGGGGGCGTCTCCCGATTCGGGTGCGGGTTCCGGGGGCGGCGCGGACGTGCACCCGGCGAGAAGAGCGGCGAGGATGCCCAGGGCAGGACGGTTCATGGGACGCTCCGGAGGGGTGCGGGTTCCGGCAGGATATCCGATGCGGCGTCTCGGGCGCTGCCTCTCCGGCACGCGCGCCGCAACGCGGAGGCGCCGGGGAAGGTCCCGCCGCCGGGGACAGCCCGCGCGCCGCGATGATCG
>JABWAY010000364.1 GCA_013360825.1 Candidatus Brocadiia bacterium
GTCCCGCGCGGGCGGCGCGTCCGGCGTCTTCGTCGTCGCCGTGGGGGGTGCCGAAGAAGGCGAGGAGGGATCCGGGAGGGGAAGGCTCCAGGCGGCCGCCGCACTCTTCCACGACGGCCCGGAGGCGGACGGCCACGGCGGCCTGCGTGGCGGCGTCTGTCGCGCCCTCGAGCTGGGCGGCGAGGACGGCGACGGCGCGGGAGGCGGAGGGGGGGGGATGGGACATGGGTGTGGGGGGATGATCTTACCGGCGCCCGGCCGGTCAGGGAGCGCCCGGGGCGGGTTTTTCGAGCTGCCAGGGCAGAAAATCGATTTCCAGCGGGATCTGCATGATCACGGACCGGGCGCGGACCAGGTACTCGCCCACGTGGGTGACGGTCATGTCGTGGCCGGCGAAGACGCCCTGGATCACGGTCACGCGGTCCCCGGCCGCGAACGCCCGGGCGAGCGCGGGGTCCTCCGCACGGCTCAACTCCGTCACGCACCCCGTACAGAGCCGCTGCGCCCCGGGATTCGACATCCGGAACTGGCAGCGCCGGCAGCGGACTTCGGTGCGGGTGCGGGTGAACATGGCGCCCCCATTAGAACGAATCCCGTCCCCCGAGCCGCAGGAGAACAGAGGGAGGCGCCGCGCGGGGGACCGGACGGTCGGGCCGCCCGTTCCTTGACGCGCGGGCGCTCCGCCCCGTCAATGGCGCTCATGCCGCTCCTCCTGACCGGCCGGACCCTCACGCTCGACCAGATCGACGGGTACCTGGCGGGGGACGCGGTCCGCGTCCCGCCCGCCGCGTGGCGCGCCGTGGACCGGGCCCGCGCCGTCGTCGAGCGCGCCCTGACGTCGGGGCGCGCCTTCTACGGGATCAATACCGGATTCGGGAGACTCTCCCACGTCCGCATCCCCGACTCCCAGGTCGCCGAACTCCAGCTGAATCTCCTCCGCTCCCACGCCGTCGGCGTCGGCGACCCGCTTCCCCACGACGAATCCCTCGTGGCGCTGCTGCTGCGGGCGAACACGCTCGCCCGGGGGAACTCCGGCGTGAGGCGCACCGTCATCCGCTCGCTGGTCGCGCTGGCCAATGCGCGCATCGCGCCCGTCATTCCCGGGCAGGGTTCGGTCGGCGCCTCGGGCGACCTCGCGCCGCTGGCGCATCTCGCGCTCGTCCTGATCGGCGAAGGGGAGGCGTTCCTGCCGGGCGGGAAGCGGGTCCGCGGGGTGGAGGCCCTGCGCAGGGCCGGGGTGAAGCCCGTGCTTCTGGCCGCGAAGGAGGGGATCTCGCTGATCAACGGGACGCAGATCATGAGTGCGATCCTCGGGCTGGGGCTGTTGCGGGCGCGGCGGCTGGCCGGGGCCGCGGACGTGGCGGCGGCGATGTCGCTGGATGCGTTGAAGGGAACGACGGTGGCGTACGATGAGCGGATCCAGGCGGCGAGGCCTCATCCCGGGCAGGCGGCCTGTGCGGCGGCGGTGCGGAAGCTGATGGCGGGGAGCGGGATCCGGAAGAGCCATGCGGGGTGCGGGAAGGTGCAGGACCAGTACTCGCTGCGGTGTGTGCCGCAGGTCCACGGGGCGGCGCGGGACGCGCTGGCGTTCGCGACCGGCGTGCTGGAGACGGAATTCAATGCGGCGACGGACAACCCACTGGTCTTCCCGGAGACGGGGGAGATCCTCTCGGGCGGCAACTTTCACGGGCAGCCCGTGGCGCAGGCGGCGGACTTCGCGGCGCTGGGGGTGTGCGAGCTGGGATCGATTTCGGAGCGGCGGACCGAGAGCCTGGTCAACCCGGACCTGTCGGGACTTCCGCCGTTCCTGGCGAAGGACAGCGGGCTGAACAGCGGGATGATGATCCTGCAGGTGGTGGCGGCGGCGCTGGTCTCGGAGAACAAGGTGCTGGCGCATCCCGCATGCGTCGACTCGATTCCGACGTCGGCCAACCGGGAGGATCATGTCTCGATGGGGGTCACGTCGGCGCTGAAGTTCCGGCGGATCGTGGAGAACGTGGAGCGGATCCTGGCGGTCGAGCTGGTGATCGCGGCGCAGGGGCTGGAGTTTCACCGCCCGCTCCGGTCGTCGAAGGCGCTGGAGGGCGTTCATGCGCTGATCCGGTCGGAGGTGGCGCCGCTCGGGCGCGACCGGTCGCTGTCGGTGGAGATCGAGGCGGTGCGGCGGATGATCGGGGATGGCCGCCTGCTCAGCGCGGCGGGATTGCCGGAGGGGCGCAGAGGGCTCTGAATCTCGGGTCGTCGCGCAGCGTCGCGAGGTCCGGATCGCCGGCCAGCGCGGCCCCGTCCAGTCCGCGCGCGACGGCGGTCTCGAGGGCGGTGAGGGCGTCGGACAGGTCTTCCGCCCGCGCAGGATCCGTCCCGTCCCGCGTCGCCGCCCGGCGGCAGAGCGCCGTCGCGAGCGAGACCCAGGCGTCGGGATGCCAGGGCAGGATCTTCGCCGCGCCCCGGAACTGCTCGACCGCCTCGTCCAGCCGTCCCGCGAACAGCGCCGCCATCCCGCGCCGGTTCGCGGCGGACGCGGAGGGGTGACGCGCGTCGTACTCCGCCGCGCGGGTCGCCCTCTCCGCCGCGGTCCCGACTTCGTAGCGGGCCAGCTCCGCGGGGAGAATCTCCCGCGGCGCCTCCGCTTCCGCCATCGCGAGAAATTCCACCGGATACCGCCGGATGCGCCCCTCCGCATCGGCCAGGAGCACGGATTCTCCGTCCGAGCCGAACGCGGCGTGCGCGACCCCGCCGGCAACCCGGTAGGACACCTGCTCCCCCTGCCCGGACAGCGACACCAGACGCGCTTCCCCCGCCCCGACAACCAGAAGCCTCGTCCCGTCCGCGGAGACGACCGGCGTCGTCTCCTCGATGCGCGGCCATCGGAAGTACGCCGGGGGCTCGGAGGACTCGAGGTCCCAGACGCGTGCGGAGGCGTCCGCGGCGGTCGTGACGATCCGCCGCCCGTCGGGGGTGAACGCCGCGGCGAGCGCGAATCCCGTGTGTCCCTGGAGTCGACGGACCTGTCGTCCGTCCGCCGTCCAGATCGAGAACTCCGCGCGCCCTCCATGCCCCAGCGCGATCCGCCCGCCATCCGCGCTGACCGCAATGGCGCTCGGCGGATCGTCCTCCGGAAACCCCTCCGCCTGGAACGCCGCGACCGAACGCCCCGTGCCCGCATCCCAGATATGGACGCTTCCCTCCACGCACACCGCGGCCACAAAGGAACCGCCCGGGGAGAAGGAGACACGTCGAAGCGCGGCCGCCGCGACCAGAGTGGTTTCGTGGAGGGACGGGGCAAAGCGGAAGGCGCGGATCCGGGTCTGTCCCGGCTCCCACAGAACGGCCCGGTCGCCCGTTCCGTCGAAGGAGGCGGCGAGGCCGGCGACGGGGGGCGGTCCGAGCAGTTCCCGACCCTCGCCGGCGAACGCGATGCCCGCGGGGTCCAGGACCAGGAGCCGGCGGGCGGAGGGGTCGAGCGCGAGGAGGTCGCGCCCCGCGCCGTCGGCGACCTGCGGCAGCGCTTCTCCCGGGCGCCGCCAGAGGGCGGCGGTGCGGTCCCGGGAGGCGGAGAGGAGGCGGGTTCCGTCCGGGGAGAAGGACAGCGCCTCGACGTCGTACTCGTGTCCCTGGAGCCGGCCGACCGGTCTCCCGGTCTGCGTTTCTTCCCAGAGGATCCGCGAGCGCTCGCCGCGCGCGAAGGTGGCGCCGTCGGGGCTCAGGGCGACGGCGCCGAGCGTCGCGGGCCACGCGAACGTCCTCACCGGTGCGCCCGTTGCGGTCACCCGGATCGTCCCGGTGGCGGTCATGGAGGCGTAGACCATCAGGCCGCCGTCCGCGGTGAGCGCGAGACGCGCGGCGGGGTTCGGGG
>JABWAY010000365.1 GCA_013360825.1 Candidatus Brocadiia bacterium
CCCGCCGCCGGCGCCGCTCCTCCACCCCCCCCCGCACCCGCAGCAGGCGCCGCCGCCTTCGCCGCCGCCGCCTTCGACTTCTCCTCCGCCGCACGCCGCTTCCAGTCCTCGTCCACCTTCTTCTCCGGCCGACCTTCGCCTTCGCTCATCGTCCCCTCTCCTCATGCTCCAGCGCCGCCTTCACGAACGCACGAAAGAGCGGGTGCGCCGCGGTCGGCTTCGACTGGTACTCCGGGTGAAACTGCGTCGCCAGAAACCAGGGATGGTCCTCCAGCTCGATGATCTCCACGAGCGTCCCGTCCGGCGACGTCCCGCTGATCCGGAACCCCGCCTTCTCCAGCACCCCGCGGTACTCGTTGTTGAATTCGTAACGGTGCCGGTGCCGCTCCCCCACCTCCTCGACCCCGTACGCCGCCGCTGCCTTCGACCCCTTCACCAGCCGGCACGGGTACGACCCGAGCCGCATCGTCCCCCCCTTGTCCACCACGTGCTTCTGCGAGTCCATCAGGCAGATCACGCTCTCCGGCCCGCCCGCCGCGAACTCCGCGCTGTTCGCCTGCTTCAACCCGCAGACCGACCGCGCGTACTCGATCGTCGCGCACTGCATCCCGAGGCAGAGCCCGAAAAACGGGACCTTCCTCTCGCGCGCCCACCGGATCGCCGCGATCTTCCCCTCCACGCCGCGCTCCCCGAATCCCCCGGGGATCAGCACGCCGTGCACCCCTTTCAGCAGCTCGTCCGCCCCCTGCCGCTCCACGTCCTGCGCGTTCACCTTGCGGACCTTCACCCGCGCGCTGTTCTCGATCCCCCCGTGCGTCAGCGACTCCCACATCGACTTGTACGAGTCGTTCACCTCGAGATACTTCCCCACCACCCCGATCTCCACCGTCCGCGCCGGGTCGCGCAGCACCGAGACGATCCGCTCCCACGCCGAGATGTCCCGCTTCCCCGCATCCAGCCTCAGATGCTGCACCACCAGCTCGTCCAGCCCCTGCTGCGCCAGCACGATCGGAACCTCGTAGATCGTCGTGTCGACGTCCTTCTCCTCGATCACATGGCTCGGCGGGACGTTGCAGAACAGCCCGATCTTCGACCGCTCGTCCTCGCCGATGTGCCGCTCCGTCCGGCAGAGCAGGAAGTCCGGCTGGATCCCGATCTCCCGCAGCTTCCCCACCGAGTGCTGCGTCGGCTTCGTCTTCATCTCCCCGGACGCCCTCAGGTACGGAATCAGCGTCAGGTGCAGGTAGCAGACGCTGTCCCGCCCCAGCTCCCACCCCATCTGCCGGATCGCTTCGAGGAACGGAAGCGACTCGATGTCGCCGACGGTGCCGCCGATCTCGGTGATCGCGACGTCCACGCCGTGCGCGGCGCGGCGGATCGCGTCCTTGATCTCGTTCGTGATGTGCGGCACGACCTGCACCGTCTTCCCCAGGTACTCGCCGCGCCGTTCCTTCTGGATGACGTTCAGGTAGATCCGGCCGGTGGTGTAGTTGGACTCGCGCGACATGCGGGCGCTGGTGAAACGTTCATAGTGCCCGAGGTCGAGGTCGGTCTCCGCGCCGTCGGCGGTGACGTACACCTCCCCGTGCTGGAACGGCGACATCGTCCCGGGATCGACGTTGATGTAGGGGTCCATCTTCTGGATCGACACGCGCAGCCCGCGGCTTTCGAGAAGGGTGCCGACAGCGCCGGAGGTGAGGCCCTTTCCGAGGGAACTCACGACACCACCGGTCACGAAGATGTGCTTAGCCAAGGGGTTGGGGTCCAGAATGAGGGGAGGCGGCCGGCTCGGGCATTCTGGGAGGGCGATGATCGGGAAAACGCGCGGGGCTGTCCAGAGATTCGCTCGGCGGCGCCCCGCCGGGGCGGCTAGACGGTCGCTCAGCTGCCGCCGAAGCACTCCTCGGCGTGGCGGCGCACGAAGGCGGCGTAGTCGTCCGGCGTGTCGATTCCCCCCGGGCCGGGCGCGGTGAGGCCGACGGCGATGCGGTGACCGTGCTCCAGGACGCGGAGCTGTTCCAGTTTCTCGATCTTCTCGAGCGGGGTCGGTTCGAGCGCGGGGAAGCCGAGCAGGAATTCCCGGCGGAAGGCGTACATCCCGACATGGAGGAGGGGGGCGCCCGCCCCGCCCCGGGGAAACGGGATCCGTGCCCGGGAGAAGTAGAGCGCATATCCCGCGCGGTCGCGCACGACCTTGACCCGCGCCGGGTCGTCCGGGTCGGCGCGGTCGAAGGGGCACGCGAGGGTCGCCACCGGGGCGTCCGTCACGCGCGCCAGTTCCACCAGCTGCTCGATCGCCGCGGGATCCACCTCGGGCTCGTCCCCCTGCACGTTCACGACGATCGGCGAGTCGATCGCCGCCGCCGCCTCCGCGATCCGGTCCGTCCCGCTCGGGTGGTCGGCGCGCGTCAGGACCGCCTCACCCCGGAATCCGCGGACCGCCTCGACCACGCGCGCGTCGTCGGTCGCGATCAGCACACGCGAAATGTTCCGCGCCAGCCTCACGCGCTCCCAGACATGCTGGATCAGCGTCTTCCCCGTCGCGTCCAGCAGCGGCTTCCCCGGGAGCCGCTCCGCCGCAAACCGGGCCGGGATCACCGCCGTCGCCGCCGTCACTGCTGCTCCTCCTTCCCGACCGCCCATCCCTCCCCGCTCGCCCACAGCGTCTCCCCCGCCCCCGCCGCGACCTTCCGGGCGGCCGGACTCTTGATCCGCAGCAGCAGCCCCTCCGTCGCGCGCGCCACCTCCTCCGGCTCGATGAAATTCATGCAGTCCGGGATCGCGCAGTCCCGCCGGGTGCAGGGCGAACACGCCAGCCCTTTCCAGATCACCACATGGTTCTCGCAGTACGGCCCGTAGATCTCCGGCGCCTTCGGTCCGTAGAGGCCGATGACCGGCGTGCCGAGAAGTGCGGCGAGGTGCAGCGGTCCGGAGTCGCACCCGACGAACACCGACGCCTTGCGGAGCAGGGCCGCGAGCGTCGGGACGCGCGGGGATTCGGGGCCGAGAACGCCCCCCTGCACGGTCATCCCCGCGAGGGCCGCCTCGGCGATCCCGCGCTCCCCGGGTCCCCACGCGAAAATCACCGTCCGCAGGCCGTCCGCCGCGAGAAGATCCCCCAGACGCGACCACTTCTCCACCGGCCACCGCTTCATCGCCCCGAACTTCGACGTCCCCGGATGGAGGATGACGGTGCGGCGTGCGCCGACATGGATGAGCCAGGCCTCGATGGCCTGCCGGTCGCGGTCGGGGACGGCGTACGGCGGGCGGTTCGGCGTCGCGGGGATGCCGGCGGCGCGGAGGAGCTGCAGAGGGCGTTCGACGCGATGGACGGGGCCGTCGAGGTGGACCTGGAAGTTGTACCAGCGCTCGGCGCCCTCCTTGGCGTCCGCGATCCCGATGCGGGACGGCGCGCCGGAGAGCCTGGCGTGGAGGGCGGACTTCGTGTTCCCCTGGAAGTCGAAGGCGACGGTGGGGCGGAAGGCCCGGAGCGCGGAACGGATGCTGAGGAGCCGGGCGAGCGCGCCGGGCCAGGCCCAGGGTTTCGCGGCGAGTCCGCGGAGTTCGCGGCGCGGGAAGACGATCCTGTGATCGAGGCCGGGAAGGTCGTCGAGGAGCGACGCGCAGCGGTCCTCGATGGCCCAGGCGATCTTCGACTGCGGGAAGAGCAGCCGGAGGTGATGGAAGGCGGGGAGGGCATGGATGCAGTCGCCGAGGGCGGAGAGCCGGATGATGAGGATCCGGTCGAACGAGATCGCGGGATTCGGCGCGAAGTCCGACACGACGGTCGCGGGAACCGGGGGCCGGGACGGGGCGCCGCCCGCGCGCGTCGGGGGGACCGGCGGCGCGGAGGGG
>JABWAY010000366.1 GCA_013360825.1 Candidatus Brocadiia bacterium
AGGTGCGCGCCGACCCGGCCCTGGCCAGGACCCTTCCAGGTCGCTGGGCCGCCGGCGCCCGCTGATCCGGATCGGGAGCGGGACTTCCCGTCGCGGGAGGAGGTCCGGGGGCGCCGTCTTCGGTCTGCCCGGTTCCGCGGAGCCCCCGCGTTGCGCGTCTGGTGGTGAAGGGCGAGGTGCTCCACCGGCTGCTGGTCGCGGGGTCGGAGGCCGGGGGAGGGTGCATCCAGGACGGTCCCGGGCAGGACTGGGGAAGCATCGGACCGCGCGCGATCGCCGCCGCGGGGAGCGTGAAGCTGGAGGCGTTCCTGATGGACACCCGTCACCCGGCCGAGGGCGTCCCGGTCGCGACCGGCACGACGGGGCGGACGGCTCTTTCGAGTTCCGCGTGAGCGGCACGGCCGGGCAGTCGCTGCGGATCCTCGCGACCTGGCAGGACTCGGAACAGGTCGAGCGGTCGCTCGGGAATCTCTATCCGGGTATTCAGGTCGCTCGGGTCACCTCGGGAAAGGTGAACGTGTTCGCCGATGACGTCAGGCCCGCGGTCCTGGGGCATCTCGGACGCGGCGCAGTCCTGGTCTGCAGCTTCGCGCACCAGTCCGGAACGCACCTGATCCTCCTGCTGGGAGTGGTGCTCGACACCGCGGGCAAGCCGGTGCGGTGGATCTTCCACGATCCGAACGGGGATCTCTCAGGGCACCCCGCGGTGGACGGCGACTACGGCGGCGCGGCCCGGGACGGCCGCCGGGGCCGGTCAGCCCCGCCGCGATGCCCGCGGCGCCGCTCAGCCCGGGAAGAACCCCGCCCGCGTCTTCGGGTTCGTCAGCACGTACTTGATCACCTTCCGCGCGCAGTCGTTGCAGTACCCGGCCTTAGGGTCCCCCACCAGCGCGCTCCCTCTCCGCATGCTGTTGATCACGCGGGCGACCTCCGCGACGGCACGGTCGGCGACCGTCGTTCCGGGAGGCGGCAGGAGGTCCGTGAAGAGATCCTGGTCGGAGAGATCCAGCCGGTCCAGGGCGAGCAGGAACGCCTGGAAGTTGAATGCGCCGTGCCGGATCCGGTTCAGCCGGTCGCGGTAGCGGTCGATCAGGTCGGGAACCGCGACCCGCGGGTCGGGGCGGGCGCCGGATGCCATGGCGACCTTCCCGAATTTCTGCACGACCGCCACGCGGTGCTCGCTCCTCGCGGCAACCGGGATCTCCAGGAACTCCTCCTCCCGCGAGAGGAACTCGTCCGGGTCGACCAGGTCCTTCCGGAAGGGCTCCTGGACCTTCTCCTTCCGGACGTACGCCTTGGCGTGCTCCAGATACCCCTCGACGCGCTTCAGGATGTCCGCCTCCGAGACCTCGAACATCGCGGCCTCGACTTCCTTGAGGACCTTGCTGCTGTATTCCTCCTGGACCATGTCGAGAAGCGCCTGGGCCTCGTCGCCGGACGCCTCGGCGATCTGGGCGTAAACCTGGAACGCGTTGATGCAGCGGTTGTTCTCGTCCATCGAGAGGCGGCCCAGGATCCGCTTGAACCACCGCGGGGAGTTCCCGCTCGTGCCTTCGTCCCCGCGGTGTTCGTCGCGGATGGCGGCCATGAAGGAATCGGTGAAGACTTCCCGCCGGTCGTGACCGATCCAGCCGATCTCGCCGGCGTAGAGCTTGGCCTTGTGGAGCAGCGTCATCCGCTTGATCGCCTCCTCCTGGCGGAGCAGAAGGGTCTTGCGGGCCTCGAACCTGGCCTTGTCGTGCTCGAACTGCTGGATGCGGCGGCGCTCGGCCGTGAACCAGTCGGCGAGCCCCGGGACACGGAGGCGCGAGAGGACGGCGAAGAGGGCCCCGGTGCGGACGGTGTGCGGGGAGACGTGCTGGGTTTTCCGGATCTCGCGGATGTTCGGCTCGTAGATCTCCGCTTCTTCCAGGTGATTGAGCAGGTACGGGACGGGGATCTTCTCGATCCGGTCGCGGAGTCCCTCCGTGAGGGCATCCTCCTCGAGCAGGCGGTCCTCGGGGAGGTTGGTCGAGCCGAAGATCGCGTAGTCCACCTTCATCGTCACATCGCCGAAGGTCACGGTCTTTTCCTCGACCGCCGCGAGCAGGTGCTGCAGCTGCTGGTGGCTCTTGTTGAAGATGTCCTGATAGTTGATGAGTCCGCGATTGGCGCTGACGGGCTTTCCGTGGAAGTTGTAGAGGCGGAGACCGCGGAGCAGGCCGGAGAGGATGGCCTTGCTTTCGTCGATGCTCGCGGCGGACGCTTCGGTCTCGACGTTGACGCCGGGATCGACCTCGGCGACGCCGCGGCCCTGTTCGAGGGAGCTGTGCCACCGGACGATCTGGAGGTGCTTGACGACCTTGGTCCAGTCCCCCTTGTAGAGGTCGAGGAGCCGGTCGCGGATGTTCTGGCAGTTCCGGCACGGTTCCGCCTCGATCAGCTTGTGCGGGACCGCGAACGCGTCCAGGCGCGCGAGTTCCGTCCGGGCCGCGTCCGTCGGGTCGCGCCGCAGGGCCTCGCGCCGGTTGTCGACGAGGCGATGCAGGATTTCACGGCGGATCCGGCGGGGAACGAGGGAGAGGGGATGATCCCGGACCTGGCACTCCACGCGCGAGAAGATCTCCTCCTCGGGAAGGTGCGCGTAGCTCCCCGTCTCGCGGTTCAGGTCCTTGAGGTGCTGGAAGCCCATGCCGCCGGCCTGAGGCTCGTCCTCGAAGCGTTCGCGGAAGAGCCAGTTGACGGTGTACTGGGCTCCCTCGTCGGTCCTGGAGTACTCCTCGAGGCCCTTCTCGAGGAGGGTGAAGATCCGCGATTTCCCGGTTCCGGGGGGGCCGACGAGGATGTAGATCGACTCGTCCTCCTCCTGCTTGGCGCAGGCGTCGATGTGCTTGAACAGCGCGGCGATGGCGCGGATCTGTCCGACGACGCGTTTCTGGCCGCCGAAGAAGGGGTCATTGAAGAGGGAGTAGCTCTGGAACGTGCGTCCCATGTCGCGCACGGCGCCGGACCCGTAGGAGAGGATGGCGTCGCGGATGTACTGGTAGCTGGTGCGGAGGTGCCGCCAGGGGTCGGCGGCGGCGAGCCGCAGGTATTCCTCGTAGGAGAGCGTCCGCGTGGTCGCCTGGTGGTCGGCGCGGACGAATTCGGAGATCCTCGCCGGGATGTCGTCGTCAGTTTTTTTTTCGGCGCGGCTCATGGGGGCTCCCGGAGGACGGCGGGGTCTCGATTGTATCAGGGAGCGTGGTACAGTCGGGAGCGATGCTCGAGGATCGGACACCGATGGACGAGGTTCCGCACCAGCCCGCGGATGCGGCTCCGTCCGTTTTCAACCCCCTGTTCGCGATCGGGGGCGTCGTCATCCTGCTCCTCTCGGCACTTCTCGTCGCCACGGGTCTTCTGGTGCCGCTCGCGGTGATGTTCGGCCTGCTCGCGGCGTTCATCGGCGTGCAGGCGCTGATCTTCCGGCTCTTTCCGCCGGCACGCTGAGCGGCCGGCTTCCCGGGAGCCTTTCGGGCCCCGCGGCGTACAATCCTGCCGTGAGCCGGCTCCGCATCGTCACACCGGACGGGCACTCCCGGGACGTCGTCCTCGGGCCCGGCCGCACCACCATCGGACGATCCGGGGAGTGCACGCTGCCGGTCGATCACCCGACCCTGTCGCGGGTGCACGCGGCGGTGGAGTGCCAGGATGGCGTCTGGACCGTGGTGGATCTCGGGGCCCGGAATGGCGTGCGGTCCGGCGGCCGGTCCGTCGCGCGCGCCTCTCTCAGGCCCGGGGATCGCTTCCAGTGCGGCAAGGTCGAGTTCGAACTGCTCGAGGCCGGCGCCACGGTCGTGGACGCGCCGGTCCCCGCGCCCGCGGCACCGGCTC
>JABWAY010000367.1 GCA_013360825.1 Candidatus Brocadiia bacterium
CCTCGGGCGTGGCCGCGCGCACGGCCCCACCCCCGGCGCCGCCCGCCCCCCGGTCGCACCCGGTTCCCCACCAGGCCGCGCCCACCAGAAACAGAACCGCCGGGAGCAGGGACCTCCCCGCTCCCGGCCGGTGATCGTTACTTGCCCGAACCTTCACTCTTCTTCCCCCGCAGTTCCTTCTTGTAGGCCTCCGTCGCGTCCATGTCCATCTTCCAGGCCCCGTCCTCCTTCGTCAGCACCATCCACTCGTCGGACCCGTCGTGCTTCTTCGTCTTGCAGTACGCAAGATCCCCCTTCACCTCGGCCGAAATCCACTCCGACTTCTCCATCTCCTCCTGCTCCGTCTTGTCCTCGGCCATCTTGGTGAACTTGTGCACCATCACGACCTCCACGAACTCGGTCGCCGTCATCGTCTTCAGCCTGTCCGCCGGCACGCCCACGTCCTTCGACATCTCGTCCAGCTCGTCGGGCCGCCCCTGCACCGATTCCATCATCGGCTTCATCTTGACCGCCAGCGACTCCTTCGTCTTCTTCGACATCAGGTTCCACATCGCCTTCCCGTCCTTGTTCCGAAGCGCCGCCTTCGCGCTGTCGAACACATCCTTCGGCTCGGACCCGGACGACGTCGACCCGCCGGACCCGGACTCCTCCTTGCCGCAACCGGTGAGCAGCAGCACTCCCGCCAGCAACCCGACGACCAAGGGCTTCAGCATCCTGTCCTCCCCATCAGAGATTTGTCCCGGGCAGCGCCGCGCCGCCCGCGGCCGGCGCTCAGGGAATCAGCATGACCTTGCCGACCTTCCCCTCGCGTGAGCGCATCGTCGTCATCGCCCTGTCGAACTCCGTCAGAGCGAACGTGTGGGTGATCACCGGACGCGGATCGAGCGTCCCGCTCCGGACCAGCCCCGCCATCTTGTACCAGGTCTGAAACATCTCCCGGCCGTTGATGCCGATCACCCGGGCACCCTTGAAGATGATGTCGTTGTTGAAATCGATCTCGACCGGCTTCGACGGAAGCCCGAACGCCGTGAACCGCCCCCCCTTCCGCAGCACCTTGAAACCGGTCCGGATGGCGGAGGGAGCGCCCGACATCTCCAGCACCACGTCCACCCCGTCGCCGCCCGTCCCGGCCAGCATCCGCCGGATCGCCTCTTCCCCGTTCTTCGCGTCCAGCGTCTCGTGCGCCCCGAACGAGCGCGCCATCTCCAGCCGGTTCGCATCGATGTCCACGGCGTAGATCGGCCCCGCCCCGGCCGCCCGGCACACCATCGTGGCGAACAGCCCGACCGGACCGCACCCCATGATCGCGACCGAACAGCCGCTGATCGGCTCGCAGAGCGAAGCGTAGACCGCGTTCCCCATCGGCTCGAACACCGTCGCGATCTCGATCGGCATCTTCGGATCGTGCTTCCAGGCACAGATCGCCGGGATCTTCACGTAGTCCGCATACACCCCGGGCGTGTCCACGCCCAGGATCTTCAGATTCGTGCAGATGTGCTGGAGCCCCGTCCGGCAGACCGCGCAGAGCCCGCAGGGGATATGGCTCTCCAGCGAGACCAGGTCCCCCTCGGCAAACCCCGTCACCCCGGGCCCGATCTCCACGATGTGCCCGCAGCACTCGTGCCCCGTCACGAGCGGCGGCTTGATCCGGCTCTGCGCCCACTCGTCCCACTCGTAAATGTGAACGTCCGTCCCGCAGATCGAGGCCCCGCGCACCTGCACCAGCAGCTCCCCGTTGCCGATCTGCGGAATCGGCACCTCCACCAGGGTCGCCCCCGGCGCGGCCTTCTGCTTCGCGATCGCCTTCATCGTCCCTTTCATCCGTCTCTCCCCAGGTGTCCGGCTGAAGCCGCCCATCATACGATCCCCGACGGGAAGTGTCCGCAATCCGAGGGCATGACCACGCGGGACTGCCACCCCGCCACGATCTGATACACTCCCCATGGAATGGGATCCGAACAGGGAAACGAACCCCGGCCGCGCCCCGAGTCCGCGTTTTTCCACGGACTCGACGAAGCGCTGTCGTCGCCGTCCCCCGCCTCCCGGGGCAGCCGCCACCTCGAACACCTCCGCCGCATCCTGGACGTCTCCAAGGCGCTCATTTCCACGCTCAGCCAGGAAGTCCTCCTGGAACGGGTCATGGACGCCATGCTGGAGGTCTCCCAGGCCGAGCGGGGATTCCTCATGCTCCGCGACCCCAACGGTCACCTCAGCGTCGTCACCGCCCGCCGGATGCACCGCGAGAACCTCCCCGCCGAGGAGTTCCGCGTCTCCAACTCCATCGTCGAACGCGTCCTCTCCACACAGGAACCCCTCTACCTGCCGGAAATCGCCTCCGACGACGTCGTCTCCCGTCAGTCCTCCGTCGTCGAACTCGGCATCAAGTCCGCCATGTGCGCCCCGCTGCGCTTCCGCGATCACATCAAGGGCGTCGTCTACGTCGACTCCCACGCGGTCGGGGATGCCTCCTCCCAGGAAGATTTCGAGGTCTTCCGGTCCCTCGCCGACCAGGCCGCCGTCGCGCTCGAGAACGCGGAACTCTATACGCGCGCCGTCACCGACCCCCTGACCACGCTCTACAACCGCTCCTACTTCCAGCGACGCATCGACGAGGAACTCGACCGCGCCCGCCGCTACGCCCGCCGCCTCTCCCTGATCCTCGTCGATGTCGATCACTTCAAGCAGATCAACGACACCCACGGCCACCAGACCGGCGACCGCGTCCTCATCCGCGTGGCCCAGCTGATCCGGGCCTCCGTGCGGAACGTCGACGTCCCCGCCCGCTACGGAGGCGATGAGTTCGCGATCATCCTCCCCGAAACCGACGGCAGCGACATGTCCTCCAGCGCCGGCATCGTCGCCGAACGCCTCCGCAAGGCCGTCGCCGGAGAAACCTTCGAAAACCTCCCCACCCGCCTCTCTGTCTCCATCGGCCTCACCACCCTCAAGCCCGAGCAGCCGTCCACCACCTTCGAACTCCTCGAACGCGCCGACAAAGCCCTGTACGAGGCCAAGAAACTCGGCAGGAACCGCTCCGTCTCCGACACGCGACGCTACTGACCCCCATGCGCGCGCCCCCGCACCCCATCCGCAGACTGGGCGAAGGCGGTATGGGCGAAGTCTGGCTCGCGGAAGACCCGGATCGAGGCCTCGTCGCCCTCAAGTGCCTCCGCCCCGAGCTCACCCAGAACGACCACATCGGCCGGTTCCGCGCCGAATTCGCCGCCCTCGCTCGCCTCCGCCACCCCAACCTCGTGAAAGCCTGGGACTACCACGTCGACCCCGACTCCGGCCGGCACTCCTACACGATGGAAATCGTCCAGGGGCTCGACTTCACGGCCGCCACCGGCGGGCTCCCGGCGGATCAGGTCTGCGTCCTCGCCGAACAGGTCTGCGACGCCCTCGAACACGTCCACGCGCATGACCTCGTCCACGGCGACGTCAAGGCCGCCAACATCATCGTCACCGGCGACCACGTCCGGCTCATGGACTTCGGCCTCGTCAATCACCCCGGCCAGGGCCCGCGCCGCGGCTCCCTCGACACCCTCGCCCCCGAAGTCATCCAGGGGCGCCCTCACGACCGCCGCGCCGACCTCTACGCCCTCGGCGCCGTCCTCTTCGAGGCCCTCACCCGCCACCCCCCATTCACCGGCCCCTCCCGCTTCGCCCTCCTCCGCGCCCACCTCCGCTCCCGCCCCGTCTTCCCTTCCCGCCTCGCCGGCTCCGTCCCGGAGTCCATCCAGGCCGTCGTTCTGCGCCTCCTCAACAAGAACCCCTCCTCGCGCTTCTTCACCGCCGCCGAAACCGCCGAGGCCCTGCGCGCCGCCCGCGGCGCCTCGGGCCGCC
>JABWAY010000034.1 GCA_013360825.1 Candidatus Brocadiia bacterium
GACGACGGAGCGGCCGTCGGGGGTCCAGCCGAGCGCGACGGAGTCGCCGCCGAGCCAGGTCAGCCGGCGGACGTCCCCGCCTTCGGAGGGCCCTGCGTAGACCTCGGTGTGTCCCTCCTCGGATCCGGTCCACGCGAGCCACCTCCCGTCCCGCGAGAGCTGCGGCCGCGAGACCGGGCCGGCGCTGGCCGTGAGCCGCCGGGCTTCGCCCCCCGTGGCGGAGGCGGTCCAGAGATCGTCCTCGCAGGCGAAGACCAGGCGGTCGCCGGCGAGCGAGGGGTGGCGGAGATATCCGGGGGTCGGTTTCTTCATCCCGGCAGACAACCAGAAAAGCGGCGGGTTGGCGAGAATTCGGATCGCGCCGCTTCTCCGTTCCCTTCCGGTCCCGGTGGGAGCGGCCCGGCTTTCCGCTTACAATGCCCCCATGCGCCGCCAGGAATTCGAACTGCTGGTCGAAAAGGCCATCGCCGCCCTCCCGCCGGAGTTCCGCGAGCGCCTGGACAACGTGGTGATCCAGGTCGCCGATCGTCCGACGCCGGAGCAGCGCCGCGAGGTGGGGCTCGGGCCGGATGAAGACCTGTTCGGGCTCTACGAGGGTCGCCCGCTGACCGTCCGCGACACGAACGACCCGCAGGTCCGTTTCCCGGACCGCATCTGGATCTTCCAGGGTCCGATCGAGCAGGCCTGCGACACGCGGGGGCAGATCGTCCGCGAAATTCAGGACACCGTCGTCCACGAAATCGGCCATTTCTTCGGCCTCGACGAGGACGAAATCGGCGCGATCGAGGCCGAGTACGAGTACGACGACGGGGAGGACCGCGGATGACCCCGGAGGCGTTCGGTTTTCACCTGGAAGAACAGCTGCGGCATCTCCCCCCCGCCGCGCAGGCACTCCTCAAGGATGCCGCGGTGACCGTGGAGGAACGGTGCGAAACGGATCCGGGGAGGGCCTTCGAATGGAAGCCGGTCGCGTTCGAGGGATTCCATCACCTGATGCTCTACTGGAAGCCGCCCCCGGCGGAGTCGCCGTCGCCGATTCCCATGCTCGTCCTCTTCCGCAAGCCGATCGTCGAAAGCGGATTCGAGCCCGGCGACGCGATCTTCCACGCCCTGCTCCATGCGATCGAGAGCCGGGCGGGGCTCGACGCCGGGGCGCTCGACCCCGGCGACGACGATCGCGAACCGCTTTCGGAAGCGGAGGAGGCGGAGTTCGAGGCCGCGGCGGCGCATGTGGACGGATCGGCCCGGACGGCGGACCTCGAGCAGATCGCCGAGGATGAGATCGCCGCGCTGACCGGCGAGGAGAGGGACTGGTTCGACACGCTGGAAATCGCGGTGATCGATTTCCCTGAGGCCGAAGGCGCGCCCGACAGGGTGGCCGACTACCCGGAGCCGGAGGACGACCCCGCCGTCCTCGCGATGTACGAGCGGAACATCCGGCGTCAGACGGACCCGCCGGAGGACGTCGTCCGGCGGATCCTGAAGACGGCGCTTCAGCGCCGCGAGACGTCGCGATGAACCCGGTCCCCTGGCTCCTCGCGCTGACCCTCGGGATCGCGGCCGCGGCCGGCGAACCCCCCGCCGCCTGGCGGACCGAATTCGCCTATGAGCGGTCCGACTTCGCCGCCGAGGTCCGCGAGCAGCCGGGGAACGGCGGCGTGAAACACTTCCGCGTCACCTACCCCTCCCCCGTCGAGACCGTGGTCCCGGAGAACAACACGGTGCATGCGCACCTGCTGGAGCCGGCGGAGAGGACGGGGGCGTCGGTGATCATCCTGCCGATCTGGAAGGGGCGGGGGCTGGACCTGGAGCTGATGGTGGCGCAGCGGCTCGCGTCGCGCGGCATCACCGCGATGATCGTCGTGCTCCCCTACCAGTTCGACCGGGCGCCGGAGGGAAAGCGGACCGGGGAGCTGACGGTGTCGAGCGACCTGGAGCGCACGAAGTCGGCGGTCGTGCAGGCGGTGAAGGACGTCAAGCGGGCGGCGCAGTGGCTGGAGGAGACGCGGGAGGCGGACCGGGCGCGGATGGGGATCATGGGGACGAGCCTGGGCGGTCACATCGCGGGGCTGATCTGGGCGACGGACCGGTCGTTCCGGGCGGGGGCGACGGTGCTCGCCGGGGGGAACATCCACGAGCTGTTCTGGAACGGGTCGAACGAGACGAAGGACATCAAGAAGGAGCTGCAGGCGCGCGGAGTGACGCTGGCCGACCTGGCGGCGGTGATGAAGCCGTACGACCCGGCGACGTGGGCGACGCCGGAACGGGGCGAGGGGCTGCTGATGATCGGCGCGCTCGACGACCCGGTCGTGCCGATGGGGAACGTCCGGGCTCTCAGGGACGCGTTCGGCGGTCCGCGGCTGGTGACCTACCCCGGCACCCACACCACGGTGGCGCTCCGGATCGCGGACATCCTGGACGACCTGTCCGGGCATTTCGAGCGGGAACTGCTCGCGCGGTAGCTCCCGGACGGATCGCCCGGACATCGGGCCGGCGCCCGGTTCCTTGCCAGCGCCGGCCGCGAGGGAGTAGCGTCCCGGTCCGCCATGAGTTCCGGACTCTTCGACCAGTACCACGCAGGCGCACTCGGGATCGGCCCGACGCTCGGGGCCGGCGCCCTCGTCTTCGCCGCCTCGGTCGTGCTGATCCACATCGTCCTGCTGCCCCTCTGGAGAGCGCTTCTCCAGGGACATCCGGACCGGAAGGCGGCTCTGGAGCGGGGACGGCGGGCGCGCAACCGGGCCTGGGTGGCGGCGCTGAGCGCCGGGGTCCTGGCCGCGATGCACGGCGGCATCGCCGCGGCCGACCGTCTGACCTTTCTCCCCTACCGCGTCGGGATCCTGGTCACGGCCGTGCTGGGAGGCGCCATCCTGCTCGACCTGGCGATCGTCTTGCTGACCGACTTCGTGCCGGTCCGCAGTGGCCGGGCGCCGATGTCCCAGTTCTTCAAGGACGTCATCCGGTCCCTCGCCCTCCTCGGGCTCTCCGCCGTCGCCCTGCGGAAGGCGTTTCCCACGATCGACCTGGGACAGCTCCTGGCGACCTCCGCCGTCCTGTCGATCGTCATCGGCCTCGCCCTGCAGGAAAGCCTCTCCAACATCTTCTCCGGGCTGATGCTCACCATCGACGAGCCCTACCGCCCCGGAGACTGGATCGAGATCGACGGGCGGGAGGGAAGAGTCCTGGATTCGAACTGGCGGACGGTCCGCATCCTGACGCGCGACGACGACGTCCTCTACGTCCCGAACCGGACGATGGCGGGTTCGACCGTGCTGAATTTCTCCTCGCCGACCCCCCTTCACCGCGTCTGCAGGCGGATCGGAATCGAGTACGGCGCGCCGCCGAACAAGGTCTGCCAGGTGCTCGTGAGCGCGATGAAGCAGGTGGACGGCGTGCTCGCCGAGCCGGCCCCCGATGTGCTGCTCGCGGACTACGGCGACTCCTCGATCACCTATGAGATGCGCTTCTGGCTGGAGAACCACCAGGGCCGCGGGCGCATCGAGTCGGACGTCATGCGGGCCGTGTGGTATCAGCTGAAACGGAACGGGATCTCGATTCCCTTCCCGATCCGCGACGTCTACCTCCGGCGGCAGAAACCGGAATCGCAGCCGGCGGAGCTGCTCGGCGTCCTGAAGAAGGTGGACATCCTGGCGGGGCTCAGCGAGGACGACCTGCGGATGCTCGCGGAGGACCTGGGGACCCAGCTGTTCGCCCGCGGCGAGGTGATCTGCCGGCAGGGGGACGCCGGATCGACGTTCTACATCGTGAAGACGGGGCAGGTCGCGGTCAGCGTCGCCGGGGAGCCGGGAGAGGGCGAGACCGGCCTCACGGCGGAGGTTGCGAAGCTCGGGCCCGGGGCGCATTTCGGCGAGGTGTCGCTTCTGACGGGCGCCCCCCGGAGTTCGACGGTCCGGGCGGTCGAGGATTCGGAGCTTCTGGTCCTCGACCGGGACAGTTTTTCGGTTCTGATCGCCGGCAAGCCGACGGTGGCCCAGCACATGAGCGAAATCCTGGCCGCGCGGGAATCGGCGTCGCGGCAGAAGATGACGACGGAGCGGGAGACGCGGGCGTTCGCACGGCGGAACCTGGAGAGCGAGAAGCACGACATCCTCGAGAAGATCCGCTCGATTTTCCGGTTCCGCTGAATCCGGGCTCCCGGGGCGGGGGGAGCGGGATGCGGGGCGGCCGCCGGGAGATTGCGGGATTGAGGCCCGGGCACTATCCTCCCGCGCGTGACGGCAGGTCTCGCCCATGACATCGGCATCGGAGTGGTCCTCGCGACCGGGCTGTGCTACGTCGCCCGGCTGACCCGGCAGCCGGTCATCCTGGCGTACATCGCGGCGGGGCTGATCGCCGGGCCGCACATGGGGTTCGGGTGGATCCACGAGGAGAAGTCGCTCGAGGTCCTCGGGGAGCTCGGGCTGGCGTTCCTGATGTTCATCGTCGGGCTCGAGATGAACCTTCCGAAGCTGCTGCGCTCGGGAAAGCCGGCGACCGTGCTGGGGCTGATCCAGGTGGGAGGCTGCGGGATCATCCTCTGGTTCGCGGCGCTGTCCCTCGGGTTTTCAAGGCTCCACGCCGTCTATCTCGGCGTCACGGGGGCATTCACATCGACGCTGATCGTCGTGAAGCTGCTTTCGGACCGCCGGATCCTGGATACCACGTCCGGCCGCCTCGTCCTGGCGGTCCTGATCATCCAGGATGTCCTCGCGATCGTCGTCCTCGGGGTCCAGCCGAATCTCGACAATCCGGCGGCGCTTCCCATCCTGATTTCGCTGAGCAAGGGGCTCGGCCTCGCGGCGGGGGCCGTCGTGATCAGCCGGTACGTGCTCCCGAGGCTTCTCTCGCTCGTCGCGATGCTGCCGGAGGTGCTGCTGCTGACGGCGATCTCCTGGTGCTTCCTGGTTTCCTACGCCGCGATCCGCTGCGAGTTCAGCGTGGCGATGGGCGCCCTGATCGCCGGCGTCTCCATCAGCGGTCTCCCGTACGCCCTGGACGTGGGCGCGAAGATCCGTGGGCTGCGCGATTTCTTCGTCACCCTGTTCTTCGTCGCCCTGGGCGGGCAGCTGGCGCGGCCGTCCGGCGAAGTGCTGCTGGTCGCGGGGGCGTTCTCCGCCGCCGTGATCCTGAGCCGTCTCGTGACGGTGCTCCCGGCGCTGCTCCTGCTCCGTTACGACGCCCGGATCGGAACGCTGGCGACGATCGACCTGATTCCGGTCAGCGAGTTCGCCATCGTCATCGCGGCGATCGGGCTCAAGCTCGGCCACGTCTCGCAGGATCTCGTCACGGTCGTCGTCATTTCGATGATTGCGACGTCCACGTTCACCAGCTACCTGGCGCGCGTCGACCGGTCGGTCGCCGCCGTCGTCGCCGGACTCCTCCGCCGGCTCGGGATCCGCGGGCCGGACGCGGCCTCCGAGGCCGCGAACGCCGAACACGTCCCCGCCCGCATCCTCATCCTCGGGTGCCACCGGTTCGCCAGCGCGCTGCTCCCCCGCCTCAAGGACCGCACCGACGTCCGCATCGTCGATTTCAACCCCGTCATCGTCCGCGACCTCCGGGCCCGGGGATTCCGCGTCGTCTACGGCGACCTGTCCAGCGCAGAAACCCTGGAGGAAGCCGGGATCCACGAGGCGAACGTCATCATCTCCACGATCTCCGACGACTTTCTCCACGACACCAGCAACGCCACGATCGTCCGCACCGTCCGGAGGCTCAATCCGCACGCCGCCATCCTCGCGACCGCGGAGCGGCGGAATGAGGCCCAGTTCGTGTACGACGCGGGCGCGGACTTCGTCCTGATCCCCAAGATCTCGGCCGCGGGAGACTTCGCGAAGTTCCTGGCCCACGCCGAGGCCGGGGAACGCGACCTGATGAAGACCGAGGCGCTGGAGGCGCTGCGGAAGCGGGAGGAGATCCTCGACTGACCGTGCATCCGGCGCCCTCCCGGCCCCCCGCCGGACGCTATACTGCGCCGATGCGACTCCCCTCCGCCGTCCCCCTGCTGCTCGCGTTCGCCGCCCTCCCCGCCGCGGCCGACGACGTCCATCTCAAGTCCGGCGGATGCGTGGTCGGCACCGTGGTGGACGACGGCGACCCGGTCGTCGTCAGGACGCCCATGGGCGGAACGCTCCGGATCGCCCGCGACAAGGTCGAGAGGATCGAGAAAAAGGCGCTCCCGGTCGCCCCGGGAAGCGACATCGTTCCGCGCCGCGAACTCAAGCCCGCCACCACCCCCCGGCACGTCGACCTCTTCAACGGCTACGCCATCCGGCCGCCGCCGGGGTGGATCAAGATCGCGACCGCGAAGAATTCCAAGGCGACCTGGGGCGCCCCGGCGGACAAAGGACCGTTCCGGATGGACCTCTGGATCATCCAGGCCGAGAAAACCGATCTCGGGAACCTCTTCGAGACGTTCCGGAAGACCTACCGCGAGGCGTTCCGCAACTACAAGCCGCTCTGGGAATCGGGAACCCTGCTCGGCAGCCTTCCGGCGAAGCAATTTGCCGGGGAGTTTCTCGCCGAGGGGGGCGAGGAGACCGCCCACGTGCACACGCTCGGATCGGCGGGGCCGGGGCGGTTTTATCTCGTCTTCTTCACCGGTGCGCCCGACCAGCTGGACGGGCTCAAGGCCGATCTTCTTGCGTCGTTCGCGTCGTTCGAGGAGCTGCCGCCGCTGACGCTGTCGAAGGAGAAGATCGCGGAATTCATGAAGGCGTACACGCGCGGCGTGGAGCTGGTGCACGAGGGGAAGAATGCGGAGGCAGCGGCGGAGTTCGAGCGCGCCTCCGCGATCCTCCCCGAGCATGCGGACACCCACCAGAACCTCGCGATCCTGCACGCGAAGATGGAGAACCGCAGGCGGTCGATCGAGGAGTACGTGACGCTGACGAAACTCCGGCCGGACGACGCGCAGGCGTTCCACGACCTCGGCACGATGCTGTTCCACGAAAACCGGCTCGCGGACGCCGTCAGGGCTCTGGAGCGCGCGCTCGAGCTGGCCCCGGACTATGTGGAGGCGTGGATCAATCTCGGCGCCGTGCGGACGCAGGAGGCGGCGCACGAGGCGGCGGTCCTGTGCTTCAAGACGGCGATCGAAATCGACCCCGAGTGCGCACCGGCCTGGTTCAACCTGGGACAGGTCGAGTACCTGCGGAACCACCACAAGGACGCCCGCGCGGCGTACGAGCAGGCGCTCAAGCTCCAGCCCGACCATGCCGGGGCGAAGGAGGGGCTGAAGAAGCTCAAGCAGGAAGGACGCTGAGCGGCGGGGTCAGAGGACGACCAGCCGTCCGTCGGGCCACGCGCCCTCCCAGCCGCAGGGGAAATGCCCCCGCAGGATCCAGGCGCCGCAGGCCCCGTACCACCCCGCCGGCAGCACCGCGCTGAACTCCGCCTCCATCAGCGCATGCAGGACGATCCACCCGACCACGGTGACGAACAGGTCCGGCAGCCCCTCGGCGTCCCGCGTCGGCCCGGCTTTCCGGCGGATCAGGTCCGCGGTGACCGGCTGGAGCCGCTGCATCGCGGGCATCCACTCCGCGGCCAGCTCCGCGGACGCCGCCCCCACCGCCTCGAACATCTGCGAGGCCGTGGTCCGCATGATCCCCTCCCACCGGGGCTGCGCGCAGGCCCGCATCGCCTCCGCCCAGGACGCGACGAACAGGACGTTGTCCGCGGTCTGCGTGCTCATCCACCCCGCGCTGCGGAACCAGTGCGAGGACTCGAGGGCCTGGAGAACGCTCGCCGTCGCGGGCTGCATCCGCGCAGCATCCCGCCTCCCGCGGGCCCCCGCCATGATTTTCCGCAGCGCCCCCGGTCCTTGAAACTCCCGCTCCCCCCGACTACCCTTCCCCGTTCCCCCGCCCTCTGGAGCCCCCGATGCCCGCAGACCTGGACAGGATCGTCAATCTCTCGAAACGCCGCGGCTTCATCTTCCAGTCGTCGGAAATCTACGGAGGACAGGAGTCGTGCTGGGACTACGGGCCGCTCGGGGCGGAACTGAAGCGGAACGTGAAGGCGGCGTGGTGGCGGGACATGGTGCAGCGGCGGCCCGACATGGTGGGGCTGGACGCGAGCATCCTGATGAACCCGCGGGTGTGGAAGGCGTCCGGGCACCTGGACAACTTCTCGGACCCGATGGTGGACTGCAGGGCGTGCAAGAAGCGGTTCCGGGCGGACCACCTCCCGTCGGCGCGGCCGGATGCGGCCACCCAGGCGAAGACCGACCGCAAAGCGGAGCGGTGCCCCGCGTGCGGCGGCGAGCTGACGGAGCCGCGGAATTTCAACCTGATGTTCAAGACGTTCATGGGCCCGGTCGAGGATTCGACCGCCGTGGTCTATCTGCGGCCGGAAACGGCGCAGGGGATCTTCGTGAACTTCGAAAACGTGCAGCAGACGATGAGGAAGAAGCTCCCGTTCGGGATCGGGCAGATCGGGAAGGCGTTCCGCAACGAGATCACGCCGGGCAATTTCACGTTCCGCACGCGCGAGTTCGAGCAGATGGAGATCGAATACTTCGTGAAGCCGGGGGCCGACGAGGAGGCCCACAAGCACTGGCTGGACGTGCGGATGGGGTGGTACGCGAAGTACGGGATGAAGAAGGACAACCTGCAGCTCCGCGAGCATGCGAAGGACGAGCTCGCCCACTACGCCAAGGGGTGCTTCGATATCGAGTACCGCTTCCCCATGGGCTGGAGCGAGCTCGAGGGGATCGCGAACCGGACGGACTACGACCTCAAGGCGCATGCGCAGGCGAGCGGCAAGGCGCTGTCGTATTTCGAGGACGAGTCGAAGACGCACATCGTCCCGTACGTGATCGAGCCTTCGGCGGGCGCGGACCGGGCGACCCTGGCGTTCCTCATCGACGCCTACGAGGAGCAGCCGGTGAAGGACGAGACCCGGACGGTGCTGCACCTGCACCCGGCGCTGGCGCCGGTGAAGGTGGCGATCCTGCCGCTGAAGAAGAACGAGCAGCGGATCGTGGACGTCGCCAGGGCTCTGGCGGAGACGCTGCGCCGGGACCACACGGTCTGGTACGACGACACGGGGGCGATTGGGAAGCTGTACCGGCGGCAGGACGAGATCGGGACGCCCTTCTGCGTCACGATCGACTTCCAGACCCTGGAGGACGGAACGGCGACGGTGCGCGAACGGGACGGGATGACCCAGGAGCGGATCGCCGTGAAGGAGATGCCGGTCTACTTCGCGGAGAAGATGAGGTCGTAGGGGGCTACGACTCCTCCTCGAGCAGCCTCCGGGCCTCCGCGAGCTCCGTCTTCTTCGCCGCACCGATCTGCGGGTACTCCAGGTCGAGCGTCTCCATCGCGTCCACCACGGCATCCGCGACGGCGAGCCGGGTGAACCACTTGTGGTCCGCCGGAATCACGTACCACGGCGCCCAGGGGGCGGCCGTCTCGCGGATCGCGTCCTCGTAGGCCTTCATGTACCGGTCCCAGTGCTCGCGCTCCCGGACGTCCCGCAGCTCGAACTTCCAGTGCTTCTCCGGCTCGTCGAGCCGCGCCAGGAAGCGTTCCTTCTGCTCCTCCTTCGACACGGTCAGGAAGAATTTCACGACCGCGACGCCGTTGCGGCTCAGGTAGCGCTCGAAGGCGCGGATGTCCTCGTGGCGCTGGCTCCAGATCTCCTTCGTGATCAGTTCCGCCGGGAGCTTCTGCCGCTCCAGAATCTCCGGGTGAACCCTCACGACCAGGACCTCCTCGTACCAGGACCTGTTGAAGATCCCGATCCGCCCGCGCTCCGGCAGGCAGCGCGTCGTCCGCCAGAGGAAGTCGTGATCGAGTTCCTCCGCGCTCGGCGCCTTGAACGAGAAGACCTGGCACCCGGACGGATTGACGCCCGACATCACATGCTTGATCGTCCCGTCCTTCCCGGCCGCGTCGATCGCCTGGAAGACCAGGAGAAGCGCCCACCGGTCCTGCGCGTACAGCTTCTCCTGCATTTTCCGCAGCCGGTCCACTCCCTTCTGCAGCGCCTTCGACGCCTCTTTCTCGCAGCTCAGGCCGCCCGTGTCGCGGGGATTGACGTCCTTCATGCGGAAGGTGCGGCGGCGGTCGAAGCGGAACGGGCGGGAGAGTTTGCCGGCGTTGGCCACGGGAGACCTCCTCGAGGGGTCCGGAGATTCTACCCGCCGCCGCGGTCCCGGTCTGCGCGCGGGGTCGGGGAATCCCGCCATCGCCAACGTGGACATGGCCCCGATCCGCTTCTGCTATACTGGCGCAACCTATGGCACCCCAGCGTCAGCACCCCACCGCCCAGCGCATCGTCGAGCGCCGCGCGCAGAAAGCCGTCGGTCTCCTCAAGAAACTCCACCGCCGCCTCGTCGAGCAGATGATCGACGACCTGATCGAGAACGAGGAGGCGATCGAGGGGATGGAGGAGGGCGGCTGGTCGCCCTACGACGTGCAGAAGATCGAGGAGCGGTTTCTTCCGCGCCTGCCGAACCTGCACTCGATCATGCAGCAGATCGCCTCGGTGCACAGCGAGCCGGTCTACGCGCCGCCGCCGGTCTTCCGGCACAAGTCGCTGAAGGCGAAGGAGGCGGAGTTCGACGCGGTGCTGGGCGAGTTCCTGAAGTCGCTCGGGCACGCGGAGATCCAAGGGTTCCAGGTGAGCCGGTCCGGGGACGAGGTGACGGCCGTCGTCATCTGGTCCGCGCACGGGTAGGACGCACGTGCACGCCCGCCACCCGGTCGATTACGACGTGATCGTGGTCGGCGCGGGCCACGCGGGGTGCGAAGCCGCGCTCGCCGCGGCCCGGATGGGCGCCCGGGTTCTCCTCACGACCCTGCAGTGCGACGCGGTCGCCCAGATGAGCTGCAATCCCGCGATCGGGGGCGTCGCCAAAGGCCACCTGGTCCGCGAAATCGACGCGATGGGCGGCGCGATGGGCCGGGCGATCGACGCCGCCGGCATCCAGTTCCGCATGCTCAACACCGGCAAAGGCCCGGCCGTGCGGAGCCCGCGCGCGCAGGCCGACAAGCGCGCCTACGCGGCGTGGATGAAGCGCGCGGTCGAGGAGACCCCGGGGGTGACCCTGCGGCAGGACACGGTCGAGGAACTCGTGGTGGACGCGGGCGCCGTCCGCGGGGTGACGGCGCGGTCGGGGTGGCACTACCGCGCGGACGCCGTCATCGTCACGACCGGGACCTTCATGAAGGGGCTGGTCCACACCGGCGAGCGGACGTCGACCGGCGGGCGCGCCGGGGAGCCGAGCGCGGAGAGGATCAGCGACTCGCTCCGGGCCCTCGGGCTGCGGGTCGAACGCTTCAAGACCGGCACTCCCCCGCGGCTCAACGGCCGGACGATCGACACGACGCACATGGCGCAGCAGTCCGGGGACGCGGAGGTCCGCGCCTTCTCGTTCGATGCGTGGACTCTCCAGGTCGAGCAGGTCCCCTGCTGGCTGACCTGGACGAACGACGAAACGCACCGGATCATCCGCGGGAATCTCCACCGCGCGCCGCTCCTGACCGGCCAGATCGAGGCGACGGGGCCCCGCTACTGCCCGTCCATCGAGACCAAGATCACGCGGTTCGCGGACAAGTCGCGCCACCAGGTGTTCCTGGAGCCGGAAGGTCGCGGAACGCACGAGGTCTACGTGAACGGGGTCTCGACGTCCTTTCCGGCGGACGTGCAGGACGCGATGATCCGGTCGATCGCGGGACTGGAGCGCGCCGAGATCATGCGCTACGGGTACGCCGTCGAGTACGACTACGTCCCCCCCACCCAGCTGCACCCGACGCTCGAAACGCGTTGCGTCCGCGGGCTGTACCTCGCCGGCCAGATCAACGGGACCTCCGGCTATGAGGAGGCGGCGATGCAGGGGCTCCTGGCGGGGGCCAACGCCGCCGGCCGCCTCGCCGGGAGGGCGCCGTTCGTCCTGTCGCGCGCCGACGGATACGGCGGCGTCCTGGTCGACGACATCGTGACCCAGGGGGTCCGCGAACCCTACCGGGTCTTCACGTCGCGCGCCGAGCACCGCCTGCACCTCCGCGCCGACAACGCCGACCGCCGGCTGACCCCCCGCGCCCGCGACCAGGGCCTGGTCCCCGATGCCCGCTGGCAGGCCTTCACCGCGCGGGAATCGTCGATCCGGGCCGCCCTGGCCATCCTCCCGGATCACTTCAGCCAGGGAACGTCCCTCCAGCAGTGGCTCCGCCGCCCCGAGGTCACCTGGGGCGAGATCGAACGCAGGTCGCCCGCGGCCCGCGCCCTGGACCTCTCCCCCGCGGCGGCGGAACAGGTCGAACTCGAAACCAAGTACGAGGGCTACATCCGGCGCCAGGAGGCCGTCCTCGAACGCTTCCGGAAAATGGAGTCCCGCGCCATCCCCGAGACGTTCGACTGGACCGGCGTGCACCAGCTCCGCGCCGAGGCCCGCGAACGACTCCACGAAACCCGCCCCGCATCCCTCGGCCACGCCTCCCGCGTCCCCGGCGTCCGGCCGGCCGACGTCGCCATCATCGCCCTCGCCCTGTCCAGGCACCCGCGGAGCTGACGGAATGCGCGTAAGCGTCCCGGCGTTGTACACTCACCCAGGTTCCCTGTCGCGCATCCCCGTTCGGAGACTCACATGAACGTCCTCAGGACCGCGTTCTGCCTGCTCCTGGCCTGCGCCCTCACGGCGTCCGCCCAGGGACCGACGGCCATGAAGAACCCGCCGAAGCTGACGATCACGATCGTCGTGGAGGAGGCGCCGCTGAAGCGCGACCCGAGCATCATGATCCGGACGGTCACGGGAAGCGGCGAGGCCGAGTACCCGAACGGGACGGCGCTGCAGTTCGGGATCCGGCTGAAGGACGACACGAAGGTCATCGGGAGGACGCAGGGGTTCGTCACGGACAAGCGCTGGGAGATCGCGCTTCAGCCGTTCGGTAAGGACATCTACCACGGGGTCTACGTCTGCCAGGTGGATTTCGACCCGGAGCTGCAGGCTCCCGGCATCGTGCCGAAGCTCCCGGCGGACAAGCGCCAGCGTCACAGCACGACGGCGGAGCAGAAGCTCGGGACGGACGCGGAGATCGCGGAGGAACGGGCCGAGGTCACGGGGTACTACCGCCAGGTCCAGGGGAAGATCAAGACGGTCTACGAGACGGTTTCCGCGGAGTACCAGCGCCAGCTCACGGAGAAGGACGCCGCGGCCTGGAGCAAGGTCGTCGCGGCTTCGACCGAGACGCTGCAGGCGCTCGACGCCGACCTGGTCCAGTTCCGGAAGAAGCGCATCAACGTGATGATGGCGAAGTCGGTCGACAGCCTGGGCTCGGCGATCCTGACGCTTCGCGACTACCTGATGGACTGCTACTCGATGGCGATCCAGAACAACGGCAAGCCGGCGATGGGAATGGACCCGAAACAGCACGAGGAATCCGTGAAGACGCTTCTGGAACGCGTGGACACGCTGCTGGCCGGGGGGGGGGACAAGTGACGCGGACGCGCCGGGTGTGGCCCGCGGTGCTGTTTCTCGGCGCGATCGCGGGGGCGCAGGAGCTGCCGCCGCGGGGGGACGAGGACGGTCCGCCGCAGCCGGCGGCGGCGTTTCCGGAACTGACGATTGCGGCGAAGGTGACGTCGGAGGCGCACGGGGCTCACACGCTCTGGACGGTCTCCGCCGAAGGGGTGACGCAGTACCCGACGGAGACGCGGCTGGTCCTGGAGATGCAGTTGAAGGGGAATTCCGGGTACATCGACCAGAAGTACCAGGTCTGGGTCCGGAACGGGCGGTGGGACGGGAAGATCACGGTCGGGAATGCGGTCTACAAGGGCCGCTATGTGGTCCGGGTCTCCTACGACCCGATTCACCAGGATCGGATCATTCCGAACCGGATTCCGGCGCACCTGAACCGGGGGAATCACCAGGCGCTGACCGAGGTCACGATCGGGACGCCCGAGGAGATTGCGGCGGATTCAGCCGCGGCGATGCAGTTTTATGCGCGATCCTGGGCGAAGACACGGGACCTGATCGACCGGCTGGAAGCGGAGTATGCGAAGCAGCGGAAGGAGCCGGTGCGGGCGTCCTGGCAGGCATTTGCCGACCGGTTTTCGCACGATCTCACGGCCGCGGACCGGGAGCGTGAGGTGTTCCGGACGCTCCGGATGAACGTGGCGGAGCCGGACGTCCAGTCGAAGCTGGCGTTCGTCTATGCGACGGTCTCGAACTACCTGGTCGCGCAGATGGAGACGGCGATCGGGTTCGGCGCGAAGGCGGACGCCGCCGCCGCGCGGCAGGTGGACCAGGGGCTGCAGGGGGTGCGGGCATCGATGGAGTGGCTGGGCGAACGGCTCCGGGATGTGAAGCTCGACCCGAACTGGACGATGCCGGCGAGGCCGGAGGTCGTCCGCGCCGCGCAGCCGCTTCCCCCCGGCCTGGCGGAGCCGGCCGGGATCGTCTCGCCGGCCGCGCCGATTGGACCGCAGGGCCCGGTCAGGACGAGGCTGGCGGACGGGCCGAAGATCGGGCTGGTCGAGGGCGGGATCGGATTCGCGGCGCTCTGCGGGATCGCGATCCTGGTGGTGCTGCTCCGGAGGAAATAGGGGGCGCGGTCCGGACGCGGGAGGGTCCCCGCGCTGCGACCGGGCGCGGCAGGGGCCGCTCACGCCCGCGAGGCGTACCCCATCATCCGGTACGCCAGCTTCGCGGCGACGAACTGGGACACGCTGGACCCGCGCAGCGGGGCGACCTCGACCACGTCGAAGGCGACGACGTTCTTCCGCGCGAACACGGGCCGCAGGAACTCCAGGGCCTCGTACCAGGACAACCCGCCCGGTTCCGGCGTCCCCGTTCCCGGGACCAGCGCCGGGTCCAGCCCGTCGATGTCCACGGTCACGTAGACGTCCTCGGTCAGGTGTTTCAGCGACCGCTCCACCGCCTTCTTCAGATCGGCCGCCGTCCGCGTCTCGTGCGCAAACGACGTCGCCACGCGGCCGCGGTTCACCAGCGCCACTTCCCCGCTCGAATAGTTGCGGATCCCGGCCTGCGCGATCCGGCACCCCTGGTCCAGCACGCGCTTCATCGCGCACGCGTGCGACCATTCCCTCCCCTCGTACTCCTCGCGCAGGTCGGCGTGGGCGTCGATCTGGAAGACCGAAAGCTTCGGGTATTTCGTCCGCACCCCCTCCACCAGCGCCGGCGTGATCGAGTGCTCTCCGCCGAGCGACACCAGGATCTTCCCCTCCCGGATCAGCCTCGCCGATTCGCGCGCCAGTTCCTTCAGGTATTTCTCGCCGCGGGCCTTCGGACGGAAGGCGGGAAGGGTGTGGATCCCCTCCTCGCAGGTTTCGGCGAGGAGTTCCTCGTCCCAGAGTTCGACCTGCCGTGAGGCCTCAATGACGGCGGCCGGGCCGCGCCCTGTGCCGCCGCCGAAGGACACCGATTCCTCGAACGGGACGGGGAGGACGAGAAACCGGGCGGTCCTGCGGTCGGTCTGGTCGGCGGGGAGGCCGCCGAAATTCCTGGGGGACCCGCTCACGGGAGGAGGATTGCGCTCGCGATCGTCGTGGTCCACATCCCGCGCTGGCCGACGCCGCCCTGGGACACCGAGGTCGTGCGGACGATCCGCCCGGAGACCTTCCAGAGTTCCTTCTTCTTGTCCCAGCTCGCGTCCGGGTCGAATTCGACGCCCAGGATCGTCGCGAGCATCGCCGCCGCGAGGTCTTCCGCGTGGTCCCCGGCCTCGTCCTCGTTCTCGCCGTAGGAGTGGTGTTCGCTCAGGTACCCGTAGTGGTTCGGGTCCGTGGGGATCGAAAGCCCGACGGCGGTGGTGATCAGGCGATGGTGCTCGTCCGTCTCGTTGCGGGCCATCACGCAGTACACGATCTGCCCGCTCGACAGCTTCTCCAGCCCCTTCTGCTTGGGAATCACCCTGCAGTGCGGCGGGAAGATCGAAGAGACGTGGACGAGGTTGAACCGCGCGATGTCGGCGTCGCGGAGGGCTTCCTCGAACGACGTCAGGCGTTCCTTGTGCCGGCCGACACCCTTGGTCAGAAAGATCTCGCGCGGGACGAAGCTCACGGGGGCGACCTCGAAAAAAAAAGACCGGATTGGCGGGGGTGACGGCGCTGGGAGGGATTTTACCGGAGCGCCCCGAGGTGTCCATGATTCCCCGCCGCTTGGCAGCCCGCCCGCCGGCGCTTATGCTCTCCTCCCCCGCCCGACCCAGGAGAATCCGATGAGCGACGAACCCCGCGGCCGCGAGTACCTGGAGAAGGTCCGCCCGGACGCGATGAAGCACCTGATGGCGTTTTTCCGGGAGAGCGGGAGGCATCTGGACCCGAAGACGCGTTTCCTCATCTCCATCGTGACCAAGACGATCAATTTCAGCCCGCGCGGGCTGCGGCAGTATGTCCGGCGGGCGATGGAGAGCGGGGCGACGACCGACGAGGTGATCGACGCGATCCTCTGCTCGTACCCCTGCTCGGGGCTGACGCGGGTCTGCGACGCGATGACGGTCGTGCTGGACATGAAGATTCCGGGGGTGACCGAAGGGGCGCCGGCGGTTCCCGCGGCGGCGCCGGAGGCCGGCGGGTGGACGGCGCTGGAGGGGGCGGCGCTGCCGGCGGAGGGGAAACTGGCCCGGTACGAGGCCGGGGGGACGGCGATCTGCGTGACGCGCAAGGAGGGGGTTCTCCATGCGGTCGGCGACGTCTGCCCCCATCGCGGCGGATCGCTGTCTGCGGGGCATGTCGCCGACGGCGCCGTGGTCTGTCCCCTCCACGGGTGGAGTTTCCGCCCCGAGGACGGCCGGTCCGCGGGAATCGGCCGCGGCGGCGCGGCCGTCTTCGAAATCCGGGAATCCGCCGGGCGCGCGGAAGTCAGGGCCGTGTCCCGGTGACCCCTGCCCTGCGCGACTCGCGGTTCCTGCGCGCCTGCCGGGGGGAGGAGGTCGACGCGACTCCCGTCTGGCTGATGCGCCAGGCGGGGCGCTACATGAAGGAGTACCGCGACGTCCGCGCGCGGGTCGCGTTCAAGGACCTCTGCAAGGATCCCGCCCTGGCGGCCGAGGTCACCGACACCGCGGCCCGCCGGATCGGCGCGGACGCGGCGATCGTCTTCTCCGACATCCTCCTGATTCTGGAGCCGATGGGCGCCGCGCTGGAGTACGAGGGGGCGGGCGGACCCAGGATCGAGACGCGGGTCGCGTCGCCGGAGGACGTCGGGCGGCTGAGGGCCGCGGATCCCGAAGCGCTTTCCTTCGTCTATGACGCAGTGCGTCAATCGCGCGCGGCGCTTCCCCCGGACGTCCCCCTGATCGGGTTCTCCGGCGCGCCCTTCACGCTGGCCTCGTACCTGATCGAGGGCCGGAGCGCGCGGGAAGCGGAGAAGACGCGCATCTTCATGCGGACGGAACCGGCCGCCTGGAACGCCCTTCTCGGCCGCCTCGTCGACGGGCTCATCCCGTATCTCACCCGTCAGGCCGCGGCCGGGGCGCAGGCGCTTCAGATCTTCGACACCTGGGTCGGGGCGCTGGGGCCGTCGGACTACCGGGCGTCGGTGCTTCCCCACATGCAGCGGCTCGTGGCGGCGCTGCCGGCGGGTGTGCCGGTGATCGTCTTCGGGACGGGGACGGCGGGGATCCTGGAGCTGTTGAAGGAGACGGGGGCGGGGGTGGTCGGGGTCGATTCGCGGATCGGGCTGGGGGCGGCGCGGGCGCGGCTCGGAGCGACGCCGGTGCAGGGCAACCTGGACTCGACGGTGCTGTTCGCGGGTCGGGAGGTCATCCGGAAGGCCGCGGCGGAGGTTCTGGACGCCACGCGCGGGCGTCCGGGGCACGTCTTCAACCTCGGACACGGCGTCCTGCCCGGGACCCCGGTCGACAATGTGATCGCGCTGGTCGACGCCGTACACGAACTTTCCTCGCGGAGGTGACATGGCGTACGACGGCGTCCTGCTGATCGCGTTCGGGGGTCCGACTCCCGGGGGGTGCGCCCGGATCCGGGAGAACGGCGAGCCCTGTCCCGGACCGGAGCACGGGAATCCCTGTCCGGAGGGGAGTCCGGACGAAGCGCACTGTTTCGTCCAGGGGATCCTGGGGAAGACTCCGGCCCGCGCGGCCCGGACGAACGAGGTGGCCGGGCACTACCGGCACCTGGGCGGCTTCTCCCCGTTCAACGAGCTGACCTTCCGGCAGGCGCGGACGCTCGAGGTGGCGCTCCGGAAACGCGGCCTTCCGCTCCCCGTCCGTGCGGGGATGCGTCACTGGGGGCCGTCGATCCGCGACGTGTTGAAGTCGCTCGCGGCGGCGGGGCACCGGAAGCTGCTGGCGACGATCATGGCTCCCCACCAGTCCAGGGTGAGCTGGGAGTGGTACCTGTCGACGGTCGCGGAGGCGTGCGGGGAGATTCCGGAAGCGCAGCGGCCGGTCGTGGACGTCATCGAGCCGTGGGGAACGCACCCCGGGTTCACGGGGGCGATCGCGGCCCTCGTCCGGGCGGACCTCGACCGTCTTCCCCCGGACCGCCGCGGGAACGCCCATGTGGTCTTCACGGCGCACGCCATTCCGGTGGCGATTGCGAAGAGCGGGCCGTACTGCCGCCAGTTTGAGGAGACGGCGTCGCACGTGGCGGCGTCGCTCGGGCTGTCCCGGCACACGATCGCCTACCAGTCGAGCGCGCCGGAATCGAGCGGGTCGTGGACCGGACCGGACATCAGCGACGCGCTGCGGGACCTGAAGGCGGAGGGGGTGCGCGACGTGATCGTCTCGCCGATCGGTTTTCTCGTGGACCATGTCGAGGTGCTCTACGACCTCGATGTCGAGGCGCGGAGGACTGCGGCGGCGCTGGGTCTCGGGTTCGTCCGGTCCGGGACGGTGGGAAGCCACGCGGCCTTCATCGGAATGCTCGCGGACCTGCTGGCGGAACGGGCGAAACGGCAGGACGGATGACGCGGCGCGTCGTGGTCGTCGGGGGCGGGATCGCCGGCCTGGCCGCCGCGCACCGGCTCCTGCGCGAGCCCGGCGTGGAGGTCCGGGTGCTGGAGGCG
>JABWAY010000368.1 GCA_013360825.1 Candidatus Brocadiia bacterium
TCCAGCTGTCCCACGACCAGCGCCGGCGCCGCCGGTGCCCGCCCGCCGCACGCCGACTCGATGACCGCAAACGCGAGGCCATGAAGCCGCGCGCGCTCGCCGGGGAGCTGCAGGTGATACGCGGCGTCGCGGGCGAGCGCGTGGCGGAAGAGATAGGCTGACTCGTTCACGGCGACATCTTACGAAGCGGGGCGCCGGATATCAGCCCGGCGGGCTTTGGGGCGCCGTGGGGGTCAGGCGAATTCGGCTGAGAACCGATCAGTTCAACCGCCACCCGCGCCTGAGGAATTGGAGGAAGCAACGCCATTCGTCAACTGCGGCAAGCCGAAAGGGTTCGCGTCACCCACGTTCGGGACTTCATGGACATCCTTGCAAGGCGCGATCCTCCCGGCTCATGCGAGGTGGGCCACTTCCAGGTTCCCCCAGTGTTTCTTCAGATATTCGGCTACGAGTCGTCGATGGCAGTGGTGCGGTTTGTCCTCACTGCACAGCAGGCATCCGTCAGAAAGCTGGTCGGGCCGAATCGTCTTCTCAATCTGCCGTTCGCGCATCAGCTCAAGGAACTGGCGCTCGTACTGATCCCAGCCACCCTTCGCTTTCTTGTACTGGTCCAGCATCTCCTGAGTCGGCGCAAGTTCCGGGAGATGGACGTACTCCATGCCGCACATTTTGTGGAGGAAGAACTTCAGGTCGTTCCTCTTGGCGAACCCGGCAAGCTGGGAGACATTGTTGAGTCGGACATCCACCACCCTCTTGGCGCCGGACCGTCGAAGGGTCTCGAAGAAACTCTCGGCCGACTTCCTTGTAAAGCCGATGGTGAATACCTTCATGGCAACTCCTGGAGAGCGGCATTCGGATCGGCTGTGTACGCGATCCGCCTCTCCTGCCGCGCGCAGGCCTCCGAGAGCTTTTCGGCCCTGGATCGGAAGAGATCGGCCCCTCCCAGCTTTTCCATTTCCAGCAACCGATCCAGCGTCGCCTCGTGTGATTCCAGTTCCCCGCTCGCGAGGATGTGGGAGATCGAGACCCCCTGCCTGGCGAGTTCAAGACTGACCAGAAGTGTTCGATGGCACTCGAGTGGTTCCTTCTCCGCACACAGCAGGGCGATGCGGTGTTTCGCGGCGCCCTGAAGCACGCGCTGCAGGCCACTTCGAAACAGATCCGTCGCTGCCAGGCGTTCGTACCGCACCCGGCCGGATTGGTCGTAGCAGGAACGGTCGTCGGACCTTGCCCCAAGTTCCCGCCCGAGGAAGACGTAGGCAAGCCCCTCGCGTTTCAGAATCGCTTCCAGAGTCTCGCGGTTGAACTGCGGCGTGTAGCGGCTGTAGGGTTGAGACCGGACGTCGGCAACCGCGGTCACCCCGTGCGCCCGGAGAAGTTCAATGAGCTTCTCGGGTGGGTGGTTCGAGTGCCCGACGGTCAGGATATGAGGGGGAGGCTTCATGAGTTCTCGGCAGGCCCTGCGAAGATGTGGAAATTGTCCTGCGGACAGACGATGCCGTTCAACTGGAGGTAGCAGCGCTTGGGACTCCAGTCATTGTCCTTTCCGCCCCACGGCCTTGCCAGTCCGACGCGCAGAATGAGCAGGTCATCGGGCTTGGTGACACACAGCCACTCGTTGGCCTCTTTGATTCCGAAGTGTGGCTCACCGTCCGCGTCGGCCGCGCTGAAGAGGTGCTGAAGCCAATCGCTCGTGACGGGCAGGTCGTAGACGATTCCGTCCGAGTCATGGAGCGTCGCCCGAAGTTTCCCGTAAGGATCCTCCCGGAATTCCACATGCTTGCGCTTCGCGCGCACACCCCCCAGCGAGCGGGGTCCGACTCCGTCCTCAAGGTACCTGTTCTGAATGAGAGGATGCCCGATGGCCGCAACGACCGACTTCTCCGCTGATGGCAGCAGGAGTTCGTAGATGACGTCCTCAGTGAACGAGGCCAGCACCGCGGGGGTCGCGACGACGGGCGTGTCTTCGGTGGCGTGCGGCATGATCACCCGGCGCTCTCCAGTCCTCCTGATGTCGAGCAGGTTTCCAACGTGGAAAACCGAACGATCCGCACCCAATCGCCAATTGTCGGAATTTGACTGGAGCGGCCTGACCATCCGCTGGGTGGCGATATCCAGCGCCGCAACACAGTACCTGCCCTGGCTCATCCGAGTGACTTCGGAAACCAAGATCGGAGTGTGTGCGGGGCTCGGGAACTTCTTCAAAATCTTGTCTCGCGTCATTCGGACCGTCCTCAGTGTCGCTCCTGTGCTGAGCCGTCATCAGGGAGGGACCGGGCGACAACCTCTGTTTCGCCACAGGACGCGCCGCCCCCTCGTCATGCTATTCAAGTGAGAAGACGGGAACAAGGGACATGGCGGGAGTTCGAAGCAGCCGGGACCTGATCGTCACCCTTCTCGTGCACACTGAAGGCAGCGGGGCGGTCGCGGCGATGCGAGGGCTGCACGCTGAGTGTGAGGCGCCGATGTGCGACCTGGAGCGCCGCCGGCTCCGTCGCCCCGCTCACGCGAACGCCGGCACTCCCGCCTTCGCGCAGGCCGCCCGCATCTGCGTCTCGGCCGTCCGCAGCGCCGCGACCTGCGAGAGCCCGGCCAGCCGGGCCGCTCCCGTCTCCCATGCGGCTTTCGCCTCGGCCACCCGCCCGAGGCCGAGAAACGCCGTCGCCTGCTCGCAGAGGTGCACCCCCTCGCGTGTCGGGTTGGAGAGCGCGCGGTCGAGCGCGATCGCCTCGTCGTATCCCTCCAGTCCCTCCCGGATCTGCCCTGCCGCGATCCGGATCGACGCCCGGATCGCGAGCAGGTCGGCCTCGACCCTCCGGATCCCGCTCCGGCGGATGATCTCCAGCCCTTCCGCAACCTCGCGCGCGGCTTCCTCCAGCCCTCCGGCCTCCTGGTGGAGCACGGCCAGCCCGGCGAGCGCCAGCCCCGCCGTTCCCGGGTCGCCCACGCGGCGGGCCAGCCCGAGCGCCTCCCCGAGACGCAGCTCCCCCTCGCGGTTCCGCCCCGTCGCGACCAGGTGGAGCCCCAGGTTGTAGAGGGTCCGGCACTCGAAGCGCACGTTGCCGGATTCGCGGTGGATCCGGATCGCGGCCTCGTATCGCAACTCCGCTTCCTGAGCGCGCCCGGCCGCGGCGCTCAACCCGGCCAGGTTGGCGATGGCGATGCCCTCGGACCAGAGGTTGCCGCATTCGCGGTGGATGGCGAGCGCCTCCCTGAGCGTACGGTCTGCTTCGTCGAACTCGCTGGATCCACCGAGCAGGTCTCCAAGATTTCCGAGAATCTGCCCTTCCAGCAGCCGGGCGCCCGCCTTCCTTGCGCCCTCGAGCGCGAGGAGGTAGTGCGCGCGGGCCTCCGCGGTGCGGCCGGTCTCGCGCAGGAGATTCGCCATGTTTCCGAGGAGGCTGGCCTCCAGCCGGCGGTCGCCGAGTTCGCGTGCGAGGTCGAGCGCCTCCCGCGTGCGTCGTTCCCCCTCCGCGATCTGCCCGGACATCTTGAGGGCCGCACCCAGGTTCGCGAGCGTCAAGGCTTCCCCCTCCCGGTCTCCTTCCGAACGCCGGCCCGCCAGCGCGGCCGTCAGAAGCTCCAGCGCCTCCGCCATCCTCCCGGCCTGGCGGCGGGCGACCGCGAGGGTCGAAAGTGTCCAGGCCTCCAGCCGGCGATTTCCCGCGGCTCGATGAAGCGCCAGCGCGCGCGCGCACAGCGTCTCTGCCTCCGCAAACCGCCCTCCGACCTGCCCGGCCTCGACCGCGCGCAGCTGCTCGAGTT
>JABWAY010000369.1 GCA_013360825.1 Candidatus Brocadiia bacterium
CTGCGGGCCTGCAAACGCGGGCTCCGCGTCGCGGCGGCCGCGGAAGACCACCGCCGGGCGCTCGCCGGCGCGATCGGGGTCTACCGGGATGATGTGCTCCCGGCGGCGGACGGGCTGGAGGGGCTGAAGGCGTTCCTGGAAAAACGACCGCCGGTCTGGACGGACCGGTAAAGGAGACACGGCATGAAGGCGGCGATCTGGACGGGGGAGGGGCACTCCCTGAAACTGTCGGACATCCCGGTTCCGGATCCGGCTCCGGGGGAAGCCCGGGTCAAGGTGGCGGCGTGCGGCCTGTGCCACACGGACCTCCACTATCTGGACCACGGCGTGCCGACGTTCAAAAAGCCGCCGATCGTGCTCGGGCACGAACCCGCGGGACACATCGACGCCCTGGGGGCCGGGGTGCAGGGGCTCAAGGAGGGGCAGGCGGTGCTGGTCCCGGCGGTCCTGACCTGCGGCGAGTGCGGCCTCTGCCGGACGGGGCGGTCGAACATCTGCGAAAAGATGCAGATGCTCGGCAATCACATCGACGGGGCGTTCGCAGAGTACGTCTGCGTCCGCGCCCGCGACCTCGTCCCGCTTCCCCCCGCCGTCGACCCCGTCGAGGCGTCGATCGTGGCGGACGCCGTGACGACGGCGTACCACGCGGTGACGCACCGGGCGCAGATCCGGCCCGGGGACCGGGTCGCGATCTTCGGGTGCGGCGGCGTGGGGCTGTCCGCGGTGCAGTTCGCCGCGCTGGCGGGGGCGTTCGTGATCGCCGTGGACCTGGATGACGGGAAACTGGCGCTCGCGCGCGAACTGGGGGCGTCGGAAACGATCCATGCCGGGAAGGACCCCGAGGCGGTGAAGACGATCCGGAAGAAGACGGGGGGCGGGGTCGACAAGGCGATGGAGTGCATCGGCAACCCGGTGACGATCCGAAATGCGCACGCGTCGATCCGCGGGGGCGGGCGGCTCTGCATCGTCGGCTACTGCGAGAAACCGGTCGAGATGGCCGTGAACAAAATCATGTTCATGGAGCAGGATGTCGTCGGGTCGCTCGGCTGCCGCCCGGTGGACTTCCCGCGGGTGATCGATCTCATCGCGGCGGGGAAGTACCGGCTCAAGCCGCTCATCACCGCGCGGAGGCCCCTGGAGGAGGTCAACGAGGCGTTCGACGAGCTGAGGGCGGGGAAGAGCGTGCGGAGCGTGGTGATTCCCTGAGGCCCGGGGGCGGGGAAGCGGGCGTCGGCGCGGACGGGGTCGATCGGGTCCCCGGCCCCGGGAGCCCGACAGGGACTGTCCCGGCGCCCCGGGTGAGGTCGCCTCGTGCGGGCGCGCGGCCGGGTGACGGGGCAAGGACAGTCCCCGGCGGCGAACGACGTCGCGGGGTCCCCGCCGGCGCGTGACATCTCTCGAGGCAGCGCGGGATCGGGCGTGAGATTCCATGGTGCGCGCTTCACTGCGCGCACCGGGACGTCTTTCGCGCGTCAGCTCTCGATCTTTGCGGCTGTTCCCTCCGTCGGGCAGCGCATGCCGTGTTCACGCATCTTGCACTGCGGAGAATCGTACGCTCCGCAGTGCAGGCAGATGTCGTCGACCCACGGCTTTTCCACCAGCAGCATCTCGAGCGCCGCCTCCAGACCCTGCACGATCACCCGCCGGCGGGCGTCGGGGAGCCGGCTGACGAGGCGGTCCAGCCTCCGGGAACGAAGCGTCTCGTACCTGCGGATGACGGCATGACCTTTCTCGGTGACGTGGAGGTCGTCCGCCCGCCGGTCCAGCGCGTTCGGCTTGACGCGGATCAGCCCTTTTTTCTTCAGCCGCGCCAGGTGCTGGCTGACGGCCGGCGCGGAGCAGGTCAGGTACTTGGCGACGTCCTGCGCCCGGCGCGGCCCCGCCGAGCCCAGCCACTTCAGGATCACGACCTGGAGAAAGGTGGCGCCGGAGCCGTCGTTCCCCGGGACGTCCTGCTCGAGGACGCGGTGCGTCAGCGTGGAGAGCATGTGGAGATTGCGGGCGATGCGGTGAGAGTCGGTTTCGGCCATGAGGGGCGGCTCCGCGGAGGGGATGTGGGGTCTGTGGATTGTGCGGAAGATAGTTAAGTGAGTCAACTATCGGAGCTGCGGGGGATGCGCCTGGTCACCGGGGCCCCCGTGCCCCAGGCTCTTCACCGCCCGCCTCGAGTCCCTGGACCCCGCCCCGGTCCGACTCAGCGCCGCGCGGGGCCGGGCGCGGCCAGGAACGCCTCGACGGTCCGGACGAGAGTTTCGACGCCGATGGGAAGGGCCGCCTCGTCGAAGTCGAAGGTGTTCGAGTGGTGGGGGGAGGCGAACCCCTTTTTCTCGTTCCGGCAGCCGAGGAAGAAGAAGCAGCCGGGGACTTCGTTGAGGAAGTAGGACATGTCCTCGCCGCCGAGGGTCTGGACGCGGTCGTCGACGTTGGCCGCGCCGACGACGCCGGCGGCGACCTGCTGGACGAGGGCGGCCATGCCGGGGTCGTTGATCGTCGCCGGGTAGTACATCGTGTACTTCATCTCGAACTCCGCGCCGAACGCGCGGGCGCTTCCGCCCACGATCGTCCGCACCATCTGCGGGAGTTTCTTCCGCAGTTTCGGGTCGAAGGTGCGGATGGTGCCGCTGAACTCGACGCGGTCGGGGATGACGTTGAACGCCTCGCCGCCGCGGATGCGGCCGACGGAGACGACGATCGGCTGGAGGGGATCGACCATCCGGCTGGAGAGGGACTGGAGCCCCTGGATCGCGTGGACCGCCGCCATGATCGGATCGCGGGTCTGGTGCGGCGCCGCGCCGTGCCCGCCCCTGCCGATGATGGTGATGTCGAACTGGTCGGCCGCGGCGAGGAGAGGTCCGGGGCGGACCCCGAGGCGCCCGACGGGGAAGTCGTTCCACATGTGGAGGCCGAAGATGGCGTCGACGTCGGGGTTCTTCAGGACCCCGGCCTGGATCATGGGGAGTGCGCCGCCCGGGGACTCCTCGGCGGGCTGGAAGAGCAGCTTGACGGTGCCGCGGAGGGATTTCTTTCTGCGGGCGAGGACCTCGGCGACGCCGAGCATCCCGGCGACGTGGCCGTCGTGGCCGCAGGCGTGCATGACGCCGGCCGTCCCGGAGCGGTAGCTCTTGCGGTCGATTTCCTGGATCGGGAGGGCGTCCATGTCCGCGCGGAGGGCGACGGTCCTGGGGCCGTTTCCGCGGAGGACGGCGACGACTCCGGTCCTGGCGACCTCCTCGGTGACCTCCCAGCCGAGGGCGCGGAGGCGCCGGGCCGCGAGCGCGGCGGTGCGGACCTCGCGGAACGCCATCTCCGGGTGGGCGTGGAGATCTCGGCGGATGTCGACGACGGTCTTCCGGACGGCGGAGACGTCGGAGGAGATTTCGGGGTCGCGCGGGGGCATGGGGTTCCCTGTTGAGACGATGTTCTCACGGACGGCCAGGGCGAAAAAAAAGGGTCCGGGTGCCTTCGCACCCGGACCCTCTCGGTCGCCCCGGTACCGGCAACATCCATGGAGGTGAAGGGGGTCGAACCCTCGACCTCGTGAATGCCATTCACGCGCTCTCCCAGCTGAGCTACACCCCCAGGGTCTGAACGTTTTTATACCGTTCCCGGGGTCCCAAGTCAATCGCGGGCCGGGGCGCGACTCCGCCCGGGCTCAGGCGAGCGGCATCGTCCGGCCCGGGATGCGGAGCGCGACCGCCAGACGGAACGAATTCATCGGCTGCAGCCCGCGGACGGGGGCGGCCGCGCGGTAGCAGACGCGCGACC
>JABWAY010000370.1 GCA_013360825.1 Candidatus Brocadiia bacterium
CGACCACGGGATGTCCCTGGACCGCATCCTCCGGCTCATCGCGCGGGCGAAACTCCCCCCTCCCGTCCGCGAGCGCGCGGCCGCCGCGTTCCTCACCCTGGGCCGCGCCGAGGCCCGCGTGCACCGGCGGAAACTCTCGGATGTTCACTTCCACGAAGTCGGTGCCGTGGATTCCATCGTCGACCTGACCGGCGGCGTCCTCGCCCTCCACCGGCTCGGTGTCGAGCGCGTCGTCGCCACGCCGTTCCCGATCTCCCACGGCCGCATCCGCTGCGCCCACGGAACCCTTCCCGTCCCCGGCCCTGCGACGCTGGAGATCCTGAAAGGGGCGCCGACGGAGCCGCAGGACGTGGAGGGGGAGACTTTGACCCCCACGGGGGCGGCCCTGATCCGGACCCTGGCGGACAGCCATGGCCCGATGCCGGCGATGACCGTGCGCGCGACGGGATACGGCGCCGGCGACCGCGACTTCCCCGGCCGCCCGAACGTGCTGCGCCTTGTGCTCGGGGACGCGGGGGGCGGCGACCAGGACGAGGTCTGGCAGCTGGAAACGAACCTCGATCATGTGGCCCCGGAGCTGGTCGGCTATGCCATGGACCGCTGTTTCGCCGCCGGCGCCCTCGACGCGTGGATCGTCCCCGCGCACATGAAGAAGAACCGCCCCGGGGCGGTCCTCTCCGCCCTGGTCGCCCCGTCGGACCTCGCCGCCGTGGAACGCGTGATGTTCCGGGAGACCCGGACTCTCGGCATCCGACGCTGGCGCACCCTGCGGCGGAAACTCCCGCGGAGCATCGAAACGGTCGTCACCCCCTTCGGAAAAATCCGGCTCAAGGTCCACGACGGCCGGACCGCCCGCCCGGAATTCGAGGATTGCCGCCGCGCCGCGGAATCGAAGGACGTCCCGCTCGCCACGGTCTACGAATCCGCGCTCGCAGCCCGCACGCCCCGGAGGTCCCGCACATGATCCCCTGGCTCGAAGGCGTCGGCCGCTTCCTCTCCTACACCGCCTCCCTCCCCGAACGCACCCTCCGTGCGCTCGCCGCAGGGGTCGGCGGCGTCTCCAAGATCGTCACCGACATCGCGCTCCCCGAGGCGCTCCGGAACACGACCACGTACAGGGTCCTCCTCGGAAACATGCAGCGGTTCGTGATCGAGCGCGTCGGCGGCGTCGAGAAGGTGTATTCGGACGCGGGCGGGGAACTCCCCGCCGAGTTCGCGCAGCGGAAGCTCGCGGGGAACGCGATCGAAGCGCTGGGGATGCTCTCGTTTCATTTCTCGCCGATCTGGCTGTTCGCGGCGGGGTCGGATGTGGTGTCCGGAAGCCGGGTCTACCTCGACCGGCTGCGGACCGAGCTGGTCAAGCAGGGGGTGATCGACCCGGCCGACTCCCCGCAGGAGCTGTCCGACGTTCTCGGGGCGGTCGAGAAGGCGACCGCAGCGTCCGCGAAGATCCTGGACCTGCCGCCTCTCTCCGCGGCGGACCTTGCGAAGCACAGCGCGGAGGTCACGGAGTCGTGGAAAGCCATGTTCCGCTCCGGCGTCGGGATGGCGCCCTCGTTCGACGGCATCTGGAAACGGATGAACGCGATCGCGAAGAAGGAGAATCTCTCGATCGAGCAGGTCGCGGGACTCATGACGGTCAACGCCGCCCGCACCGCCGGCGGGCTGCTCGCCGCGACGACCGTGGCCGGCGATCTCTTCATGGAGAACGTCCTGGGCAGCTATGCGAAGTCGCTGGATGCGATGGAAAAGGAAGGGTACGCGGCGTTCTTCACGCGCACCATGGAACCGTATGGCGAGGCGATCCTCGGCGCCTTCAATCCCGATCGCGAGACCTGGACCGAGTGGGTCGTCCAGCTGCGGATGTTCCGCGGCGGGAAGAAGACGTCATGAGCGACACCGCGCTCGGCGGCCCCTCCGGCGACTTCCAGTCCACGCTCTGGACGCTCGTCCTCAAGGCCAAGGACAAGCGCCAGGAGGCCCTCAACCGGCTCTTCGAAATCTACTGGAAGCCGATCTACTTCTACGTCCGGCGCAAGGGCAAGACCATCGAGGACGCGAAGGACCTGACCCAGGGATTCTTCGTCCATTTCTTCGAAAGCGACCTCCTCGACCGCGTCCAGCAGGGCCGAGGCCGCTTCAAGAATTACCTCCTCGCGACCCTCGAGCACTACCTCGCCAACGAGTACCGCAAGGCCCACGCGCTCAAACGCGGGAAGCCCGCGGTGGCGCTCGACGTCGAGCTGCTGGAAGACGACCTGGGCTCGGAGGAGTCGCCCGAGCGCCACTTCCGCCGGGCCTGGGGGATGGCGGTGCTCCAGCGCGCGATGGACGGGCTGCGCGTGGAGCTCGGGCCGAAGTGGAACGCGGTGAAGGCGCATCTGTCGCCGGCGGAGCGGCCGAGTTACCGGGAGACGGCGGACCAGCTGGGGATCAGCGTGACGGAGGTGACCAACCTGCTGCACCGGTCTAAGAAGAGCCTCCGGGAGAAGATCGTCGCGGAGCTTCGGGAGACGGTGGAGAACGAGGAGGAGCTCCAGGAGGAGCTGCGCGACTTCTTCTCCACGTTCTGAGCCCTCCCCCGGGATGTCCCGGGGGCGGACCGGCGGCGCGGGAAGGGATTTTCTGAAAGGACGGGGGCCCCGGGAACCTCTTGGGGCGGGACAAGACGATGGGAGAACAGCCGATGCAGACCGTGGTCCGATGCAGGCAGTGCGGCAAGTCCTACTCCGCGGGGGTCGTGAACCGCGACTTCGAGGGGGTCTGCCCCAACTGTGTCGCGGCCTTCGCGCTGTTCGACGACGTCTCCCGGAGCCCGCTGGAGACGGTGAAGTCCCCCCCGCCGCCTTCCGACGACGCGCGGACGACCCTGTTTCTCACCCCCGGGACCCTGATCCAGGGGGTCGAGATCATCGAGGTTCTCGGCCAGGGCGGGATGGGGATCGTGTACAAGGGCCGCCAGCAGGGGCTGGACCGGATCGTGGCGCTCAAGGTGATGAGCGACCGTCTGGCCGGGGACGCCGAGTTCGTGAAGCGGTTCGAGAAGGAAGCGAAGGCGATGGCGGCGCTCTCGCATCCGAACATCGTGGGCGTGTTCAACTTCGGGATCGACGCCGGCCGCTGCTTCATCGTGATGGAGTTCGTCGACGGGGCGAACCTGCGGCAGCTCCTGCGGGAGCGGAAGCTGACGCCGGGGGAGGCGCTGAAGATCGTCCCGCAGCTCTGCGACGCGCTGGAGTACGCGCACGAGGAAGGCGTCGTTCACCGGGACATCAAGCCCGAGAACATCCTCCTCGACCGGCGCGGCCGCGTGAAGATCACGGACTTCGGACTCGCCAAGCTCGCGAACGCCGCGGCGCACGGGACGCTGACCGGCCTGGTCATGGGAACCCCCCACTACATGGCTCCGGAGCAGGTCGAGGCGCCGAAGGACGTCGACCATCGGGCGGACATCTACTCGATGGGCGTGGTCCTGTACGAACTGCTCACCGGCGAACTGCCGATCGGGCGGTTCCAGCTCCCCTCGGAACAGGGCACGGTCGACGTCCGGCTCGACCAGGTCGTGCTGCGCGCCCTGGAGAAGCGCCGGGACGCGCGCTACCAGCGGGCCGGGGAGATGCGCGACGAGGTGAGCCGGGTCTCGGAGTTCATCCCGGTGGCGCGGATGGCCTCGCGCCCTCCCCAGGTGGCGGCCGCCGGCTCTCCCGCGGCTCCGCCGCCCGCGCATCGCGTGGAGGCG
>JABWAY010000371.1 GCA_013360825.1 Candidatus Brocadiia bacterium
GAACACCGCCCACCCCGGCGGCACCGGGTGCCCTCCCGCGAGCAGCGCCCGGAGACCCCGCGCCTTCCCGCCCGCGCGCCCCGCGTCCGCCTCCGTCAGCGCCCCCAGCGGAACCACCGTCACGTCGTCACCCCCGGGCAGGAGCCCGTTCCGTGGGTGCTCCCGACGCGCATCCGCCCGGCGGCGATCGCCGGGGAGGGCATCGTCGCAGGATCCGTCCCCGGTCTCGCCGTCCGGGTCACTTTCCCGCTCTCGGGGCCCCGGCCGTGCCCGTGTCCTCCCTCGCCGGCGGCGGGACGGATCACGGCTTCTTCCGGCCCAGGCAGTAGAAGACGAAGTTGTCGCATCCGGCGTAGATCCGGCCGTCCGCGATCGTGGGGCTCGAGGTGAATCCGTTGGCGGTGGTCCATGCGTCGCGCGAGGCGTCCCAGGTCCAGATCGGTTTTCCGTCGGCGGGGGCGACGGCGTGGAGATGTCCGCCGAGGCACCCGTACACGACGGCGTTCGGCGCGAGGGCCGCGCTCGCGACCACCCCGCTGCCGCAGCCGGTCTTCCAGATCCGGCGGCCGGTCTTCGCGTCGAAGCACGAGAAGTCCCCGCTCCTGTCCCCCAGGTACACGCGGTCGCCGGAGATGGCGGCAGCGGCGAGGACGGCGTCCCGGAGGGGCGTCCGCCAGACGATCCCCCCGCCCTCGAGGGAGAGGCAGAGGATTTCCGCGCGCGGATCGGCGTTCGTGTGGACGAAATTCCCGTTTCCGATGCCGACGACGGCGCCGGCCGGCCCGAGCGAGGGCGGTCCCCAGCAGGAGGCGGGCAGAGGCGTGAACCAGGCGCGCGTCCCGTCCGACGCGCGGTAGGCCGCGACGCCGGTCTCCCCGTACCCCGCGCCGACCAGCACGAGCCCCCCCGCCACGAGCGGCGAGGTGTCGATGTGCATCCCGCGGGCCTGCCAGATCTTCTCCCCGGTCGCCGCGGAAAGGCAGTAGACGCCGTCGTCGCCGGCGCCGAAATACACGCGCCCGTCGACCACCGTCGGCGCGTCCTCGACATGGCTCGTCGTCACGAACTCCCAGATCTTCTTTCCGCTCATCGCGTCCAGGCAGTACAGCCGCGCGTCGGCGTGATGGTGCAGTCCTTCGCCGATGTAGACCCGCCCGCCCGTCACCGTCGGCGTCGCGAAGACGGGGTGCCGGGCGGCAAACGTCCAGAGCGGGTCCCCCGGCTCGGTGGCGTGGAAGCAGTACAGCACGTCGTTGTCGCACCCGACGTAGACCCGCTGTCCCCACACGGCCGGCGACGATGCGAACGGCCGGCGGTCCAGCATCTCCACGAACTGCCAGCTCACGGCGATGTCCAGGGGCACGCTCGAGCCGTCCCCGCCCGTCCGCATCCGGTCCCCCCGGAACGTCCACGACCCCTCGACCTTCGCGTCCGGCGGCGGCGGGGCCTCCGGCTTCCCCCGACGCAGGGCGAAGGCCGCGCCGACCAGCGACAGCAGCGTCACCCCCGCAACCGCGACGGCGATCCCGGGCCGCGCCTTCGCCTTCGACCAGGCCCACCGGTAGACCTGCGGACGGAAGACCGCCGTCAGCAGCGCGAGACCGGCGATCGCGATCTGGGGGAGGAACGACAGAAGCGACTGAAGCGGTGCGAACAGTCCGGGCGCCAGTGCGAGCAGGGTCACCGGGCCTCCGTACGGAGGAGGGGCGGCAGGGGGCCCGGGGAGATCGGGAGGTTCGGCCCCGGATCCGGCCCGGCGGGGTCGGTCGCGATGCCCGCCGGGTCGGCGGACTCGCGGGCGAGTCTGACCGGGGCGCGCCGGTGAGGGCGCCCGACGCCGGCGGTCCATGCGTCCAGGACACCCCGGCTGTCCGGCCGGGCGCGCAGGGCGTCGTCCGCGTGCACTGTCAGATCCGCCACGCTGCTCTCCTCGATCTTCAGAAATCCGGATGTGCGCAGGCTCCCGCCCTCCGGTGGGAGCTCGGACGACAACGGCCCCGGCCCCCGGTCGGCGCCATTCTCACCCATCTGAGACGCCCGGAAGGGACGCCGGGTTCCCCGTGCGGGAAGAGCTCCACATCCGGTTCCGACGGCGCTCGAGGCGCCCGGCTTTCGCCCGTGCGTCGGCGGACCCGCCGCGATTCGCCGACAGCGGCGAGGCGGGGGAGAGCCGGTGCGGCATCCGTCCTGCGAAGGTCATCCGCGCATTATGCGGCGGGTCGGGGAGTCACGGTGCCGGATTCCCTTCGACCCGGGCGACCCGGGCGAAGGGTACGATGCCGCCGTGCACACAGAAGCCGCGTACCTGTTCCGGCACGCTCTCCTCCGCGATGGCGCCTACCAGCTCCAACTCCCCGGTGAGCGCGCGCGGATGCACTCCCTGGCGTTCGAGATCACCGAAGCGCTCGCCGGTGGCCGTGCTCCGGCGACGGCCTGGGACGAACACACGGGCTGGACCATCCAACCCCATTCCTCCGACCCGCTCGCGCTGGAGCTCTCGGAGCACGCCGGCCTCGCGAGGGATCCGGCGGGCCCGTTCGACCAGACCCTGCGGGAGGTGGAATGCATGTACCTCCGCCGGGCGGCCGAATACGCGCTCTCACGCTTCCGATATGAGGTCGCCGCGCGCCTCTGGGAACGCCATGCCGGACTCACAAGCGGCGCCCGGGAGGCGGTTTCCCTGCACCAGGCGGCGCTGGCGGCGGATGCCGGAACACGGACGCGCGGTTCCGAGGGGCTGCTGCGCCGGGCGCTTGGGATCTACCGCGACCTCGGACTTCGACGGCAGGAAGCGCGTGTCCTGGGGGACCTGTCGAATCTGCAGAGGGAGACCGGATTGCCCGGGGACGCGGAACAGTCCCTGAGATTGGCTCTGCGGATTGCCCGGGAGTCCGGCGATCGTCGTCTCCTCGGGAGCATCCTGGGCAGCCTCGCGACCCTGTGCACGGACACATCCCGGACGGCAGAGGCAGAGGAGGCCTTCGCCGAGGCGCTTGCGATACACCGCGAAGTGGGAAACCGGAAGCACGAGGGGATCGTGATGGGTGCCCGGGCCGTGCTCTGCCTGAACACGGGGCGTTACGAAGAAGCGGAGGCTCTGCACGAATCGGCGCTCGCGATTCATCGGGAAGTCGGAGACCGGCGCCGCGAGGGCATCACGCTGGCCAATCTCGGAAACGCCTATTCGCGCACGGGGCGGTACGTGGAGGCGGAACGCAACTACGAGGCGGGGCTCGCGATCCATCACGAAGTCGGGGATCGCATGGCCGTAGGGGTTGCGCTGGGTAACCTCGCGCTGCTTCGTCAGCGGCAGCATGAGCTTGCTGCGGCCGAGCACCTGCATGTGCAGGCGCTCGCGGTGCATCGCGAGGTCGGCAACAGGCGATCGGAGGGGATCACGCTGGGTAACCTTGCCGCGATCTACGAAGATACGGGCAGGGTGAACTTGGTTGAGCCCGCCTACCTGGAATCGATTGCGCTTCATCGCTCGGCGGCGAACCCGCGATTCGAGGGCATTCACCTGTGCAACTATGCCCTGCATCTGCTGAGTGTCGGTCGACTTGAAGAGGGGGGGGCGCGATGGAGGGAATGTGCGCGGGCGCTGCGGGCGATCGGCGACGAACTGACGCTCCGGGCCTGCGCTGCGGAGTTACACGAGGCCTGCGCTCGCCTGGGGCTCCCGATCCCCGACGACGGGCGGGGGTAAGCCGGCGGCGGCCCGCGCCGGCGCATCGCTT
>JABWAY010000035.1 GCA_013360825.1 Candidatus Brocadiia bacterium
GCGCATGATCGCGTCGATCTCGGGGTATTTCCCGGGCCGGTACAGGCCGGTGACCGGGAAGCGGCTGGTGCACCAGTTGGCGGCGATTTCCCAGTTGCCGAGATGCGGCACAAGCAGCAGGACACCGTCGCCGGATTCGCGGGCTTCCTTCAGCAGTTCCTCACCGATCACGCGACGGACCTTCGAGAGGTATACCTCGCCGGGCCGGGTCCAGACGCCGCAGGGGGCACGGGCGGACTGGCTCCGGGCCGCGTTCGCGCGCGCCGCAAAGGAGCGCTGGGAGGTGACGGACGAGTCGATGCTCCTCGAGCGCTGCGGCCGGCCGGTCCGGATGGTCGAGGGCGACGCCGGAAACGTGAAAGTCACCGTGCCCTCGGACTGGGCGCTCCTCCGCGCGCGCCCCTGAGCAGTTCCCGTGGCGGTGGAAAATCCGGCCGCGCTTCCGTAGAGTCTGCCATCCAATTCAGGGGTTTCCGCATGAAGCGCCTCGCCGTCGTGTTCGCGATCGTCACGGCCCTCCCGGTGTTCGCGCAGGAGAAGGCGACCAGCAACATCAAGGCGCCGGCGGCGCAGGGGGTCGAGGTCTACGGCGACTTCTTTATCCGGACGTTCGGGCGGTCGGGAGCGCTGAACCGGGCGCTGGACCGGGAGAAGATCGGCGGCGCGGACACGGACAGCGACACGGGGTCGTTCCTCACGGCGCGGATCGGGCTGAAGCTGATGCTGGAGAAGCGCGTCAGCGTGAACCTGGAGCTGGAGAATCGCGAGCTGGAGCGCGGGGGGGAGGGGGCGGGGGCGGTAGCGTCGCTCTGGGGCGGGGAGGACGACCTGGATTTCGACGTGCGGTTCGGGCAGGCGTTCGTCGAGGTGCGGGACATGTTCGTGACGGGGCTGTCGTTCAGGGCGGGGATCCAGAATTTCACGGTCGATCCGGCGGGGACGGGGCACCCGTTCTTCATGGACCTCCGGCGGAGCGAGTCGCCGTTCTGGACGACCGTGCAGGAAGCGCAGCTGACGCAGGGAAACGCGGCGGCCCGGCTCGACGGGTTCGCCTCGTCCACGGGCCTGATCAAGGACCGGCAGTACGACGCCGGCGGGTTCCGGATCGCGTACGCGCTCAATGAAAACGTCGAGGTCTCCGGGTTCTGGTTCACGACCTGGGAGGGCGGGCCCGCGCACGACGACCAGTGGCTCTACGGCGCGCGCTTCGACATGAACTTCCTCGACAAGGACCGTCCGTCGACGCTGGTGCTTCTGGCCTCGGTGTTCTCCAACGACGGGAACAACCACCGCGTCTTCACGTTCGGGGGCGGGACGGGGATCCGGGTGAAGGACTTCACGTTTCACGCGGAGGGGTACGGGCAGGCCGGGGAGTACGGCGAGTTCGACTCGGGGACGGAGGAGGATGTGCAGCGGCAGGAGGGATGGGCCGGGATCGTCGGGGCCTACTACCGCCCGGAGGTCGATCCGAAGGAGTCGAAGTTCCTGATCCCGTTCTTCTCGGTCAGCGCGCGCGCCATGAGCGGCGACAACGGGGAGAACACGATCTTCGGCACGTCCGGGAACGACGCGCGCAGCCGCACGAACCGCGACTTCCTGTCGATGGAGGGGAACAACGAACTGATCGTCCTGGAGGACGACGTGCTCGGGCTCGACGTCGATTCGAACTACTGGAGCGTCCGGGCCGGCGGCGGCGTCCGGCTGAGCCTGCTCGAGCCGGGAGACTTCGAGATCGGCGTCACGTGGGCGTACAGCCGGCTCATGAAGCGCGTGGACTTCGACATCCGCGGCGCGGATTCGTGGAAGACGCTCGGGCACGAGGTGGACGCGAAGGTCGTCTGGCACCAGAGCGAACTCGTGAAGTTCGGGACCGGCTTCGGCGTGCTGTGGCACAGCGACTTTTTCGGCACGCGGTCGCGCTCCGTCGACGACCTCGGATTCCGCATCGACACGCGGACGATGTGGATCTGGACGTTCGACGTCTCGGTGACCTTCTGAAACTGGCCCGCCGGGGGATCCTGCTGGCCGCGGCGCTGTGCGCGGCGGCGGCGGAGGGCCGGGCCGAGGAACCGGCCGCGGCGCCGCCCGCGGAGCGGAAAGAGTCCGGCTTTGTTCCGAGGGTCGACTTCCGGATCGAGGCCGCTCTCTCCGCCGTCTACCGGAGCGAAGGGGTCACGCGCATTCTCGACCGGGATTCGGAGCGGGATTCCGAGGGATATCTCGCCCCCGAGGCCGGGGTGCAGCTGGTCGCCTGGCTCCCCCGATCCGCTTCGCTGACGCTCGAAATCCGCAACGCCCCCCTGCGGGCGAATCTCTTCGACCACGACACCTGGGGAACGGAGGCGAACCGCGACGTGCCCGGGGGCGGACGCGACTACGACGCCTTCCTGCGCCGCGCGTTCGTGCGGGTGGACGACCTGTTCTGGGAGCAGCTCTCGGTGAAGATCGGCGTGCAGGATTTCGCGCTCTCCCTCCGGCGTCCCGGGGACGCGTTCTTCGCCGACCTGCTCCACAGCGAGTTCGCGCTGGTCGCGCCTGTGACCGAGGCGGCGGCGGGAGGAAGCACGTACGCGCTCACCGCTCCGGGCGGAACCGACCCCGCCACGCACGGCCTGTTCCGCGACGAGGCCACGCCGGCCGGCGCACGCCTGACCTGGAACGCATTCCACATGTCGCTGCTGTTCGTCGACGCCTTCTACTTCACCGTGCTGGAAGGCGGGGCCGATCACGCCGACGAGCGGTTCTTCGGCCTGAACGCCGACCTGCTCGTGCCGTTCACCGAGGAGGCGCCGAGCCTGGTCACGCTCGTCCTCGCCGGGATCGAGAACGACCGCACCGGGTCGCGGATCTGGACCGTCGGACTCGGGGTCGACCTTGTCCCCGGCGTCCCGGAGGGCCTCGACGTCTTCGCCGAGCTCTACTGGCAGAGCGGCTTCTACGGCGAACCCGCCGGCCGCCGCGTCCGGCAGTCCGCCTGGGCCGGGCGCGCAGGCGCGCGCGTCCCCTTCGCGTCCCTCCCCCTCCGCCCCGCCGTCGAGATTTCCGGGTGCTGTCTGACGGGGGATCGCGGCGCCCCGGGGGACGACGTCAACCGCGACTTCGTCTCCTACGAGGGAATCGACGACGCGCTGGTCGTGGAAAGCGACCTCCACGGCCTCGACATCGACTCGAACTACCTGGCCGGCCGCGCGCGGATCACGGCGGAGGCGGACGTGATCCAGAAGGCGGACCTCCGCTTCGAGGTGATGTACGCGTACTTCCGGCTGTACCGCGAACCCGAGCGCGCCGGCGGCGCGGCCGACCGCAATCCGGGCCGCCGCCTCGGCCACGAAGTCGACCTACGCGTCGCCTTCGACTTCAACGAGCACGCCACGCTCTCCCTGTTCGCGGGCGCCCTTCTCGACTCGGCCTGGCTGGCACATCGCGACGGATTCGACACCGGCAAGCGCCACGCCCTGGTCGGCGGCCTCTCCTTCCGCGTGACCTTTTGACCCCCCGCCCCCCCGCGGGTAACGTCCCCGGGATGCGCTTCGGCCTCGGTTTCGACATCCACCGCCTCGTTCCCGGGCGGCCGTTCGTTCTCGGCGGGCTGACGCTGGCCTGTCCGCGCGGGCCGGTCGGGCACTCGGACGGCGACGTCCTGCTGCACGCGCTGGTCGACGCCCTCTACGGCGCCGCGGGACTCGGCGACATCGGGGACCGCTTTCCGGACACCGACCCGCGCTGGAAGGGTGTTGCGGGGAAGGTGTTCGTGGCGCAGGCGGTGAAGGACCTGGCGGCGCGCGGGCTGAAGCCTGCGCAGGTGGATGCGACCGTGTTCCTGGAGGCGCCGAAGCTGGGGGTGCGCAAGCCCGAGCTGGCGGCGGCGGTGGCGAAGCTGCTGGACCTGCCGGAGGACCGGGTCTGCGTGAAGGCGAAGACGATGGAAGGTCTCGGAGCGCTGGGGGCGGGGACTGCGGTTGCCGCGCAGGTCCTGGCGGTGCTGGGGCGCGGTCGTGCGGCGCGGAAGGCATCCAAAGCGCCGCGCAAGAGGTAGGATCGTTCCCGGATCGTCCGGTTGCCGTGCCGGGGGATGTCCCCGGTGTCACCCTCCGGAAACTCCTCGCGGAGAGTCCCGTGCCGATTCAGTTTCACAACACGCTGACGAAATCGAAGCAGCCGCTCGAGACGCTCGAGAAGGGCGTGGTGCGGATGTACAACTGCGGCCCGACGGTGTACTCGTACCCGCACATCGGGAACTTCCGGTCGTTCACGTTCGCGGACCTGCTCCGGAGGTACCTGGAGTACCGGGGATACGAGGTGCGCCAGGTGATGAACGTCACGGACGTCGGGCACCTGGTGCACGACGCGGACGAGGGGGAGGACAAGCTCGAGGCGCAGGCGCGCAGGGAGAAGAAGGATCCCTGGCAGATCGCGCGGCACTACGAGGAGATTTTCCTCGGGATCCGGGAGAAGCTGGGGTTCGCGAAGGCCCTCGCGCATCCCCGGGCCACGGACCATATCGGGGAGATGATCGCGATCATCGAGACGCTGCTCGCGAAGGGGAACGCCTATGTCGTGGGGAGCAACGTGTACTTCTCCGTGGCGAGCTTCCCCGCGTACGGCCGCCTCTCGGGAAATGTCGGGGACGGGCTGGAGGCCGGGGCGCGGATCGAGCCGCATCCGGACAAGAAGGACCCGCGGGACTTCGCGCTGTGGAAGCACGATCCGCAGCACATCATGCAGTGGGATTCCCCCTGGGGCCGCGGTTTCCCCGGCTGGCACATCGAGTGCAGCGCGATGTCGCAGAAGTACCTCGGCGAGACGCTCGACATCCACACCGGCGGCGAGGACAACATCTTTCCGCACCACGAGTGCGAGATCGCCCAGAGCGAGTGCGCGAACGGGAAGCCGTTCTGCCGGCTGTGGATGCACGCGCGGTTCCTGCTCGTGGACGGCCAGAAGATGTCGAAGTCCACGGGGAATTTCCTCACCGTGGAGGACGTGTTCCGAAAGGGCGTGACGCCGCAGGCGCTCCGGTACGCGCTGTCCTCGACGCACTACCGGCAGCAGCAGAATTTCACGTGGGAGGCCTGCTCCGCGGCCCAGCAGGCCGTCGACCGGCTCGCGGAGTATCGCCGCGGCCTGGCAGATCCCGCAGGGACGGCGCCGCTCTCCGCCGTGAAATCCGCGCTCGACGCCGCGCAGAAAGCCTTCGAGTCGGCCATGGACGACGACCTGAACGTCTCCGAGGCCCTCGGCGCCGTCTTCACGATGATCCGCGACGTGAACAAGGCCGGCCCCGGCCCGGCCGCGGCCGCGGCGGCTCTCGAGCTCTTCGACCGCTTCGACTCGGTCTTCAACGTCGGTGCCGCGCCGCCGGACGTCTTCACGGCGGAGGAGCAGGCGCTTCTCGACGCCCGCGTCGCCGCCCGGGCGGCGAAGAACTGGGCGGAGAGCGACCGACTCCGGGGTGTGCTGGAGGCGGGCGGGGTGCTGGTGGAAGACCGGGCTCGCGGTCAGCGGGCGCGCCGGCGCCGCTGATGCCCGCCGACCTTGCGGCGTTCTTCACGCGGCTGGCCGCGGACCCCGAGGCGGCGGCGAAGGGGCGGCAGGCGGGAGTGGTGCTGCAGTTCCGGCTGCTGGAGCCGTCGTCGTTCGTCGTGATCGACCTGACCGCGGAGCCGTTCGGGGTGGGGACGGAGGAGCACGGTTCGCCGGACGTGGAGATCACGCTCTCCTGGGCGACGGCGGATCGGATCCTCCGCGGCGAGATCTCGGTCGGCGACGCGGCGCGCACGCACGCCGCGCAGGCCCGTGGCGGCTTCCTGAAGCTCCTGGCGCTCCAGGGATTCCTGGAGGTGGCGAAGGCCCGGTACGGCGCGCGCTAAGCAGCTCCACGATGACATCGTGCCGTTCAGACGACGCGGTTTTCGACGGCATGCAGGGAGGAGACCGGAATCGATGTCGGTGAACATCGATGAGGATCGGCGACGACGCAGGACGTTGAAACACGCGAGGATGGATGGCACAAGAGCATCGTGGAGTTTCTTAGACCGGCGGCGGCGGGTTCGGGTCCCCGACCGCGAACCGAAGTGTGATCGTCCAGGTGTCGCCGTCGCGGACGGATTCCACGGGGGCGCCGAACCTGTGGAAGAGATTCAGCATGCGGGTGTTGTTGGCGAGGACGGTCCCGGAGACAGCCGCGGCGCCGAGTGTCCGGGCGATCTCCGCAATGTGGCGGAACAGCCACGTCCCGAGTCCGCGTCCCTGGAAGTCCTCCGCGACGGCGATCGAGGCCTGCGCCACTCCGCTCGACCGGTCGCGTTCGGCGCGGGCGACGGCGACGATCCGCTCACCCTCCCCTTCGCGCACGATGCCGGCGATCGCCATTTCGGTGTCGTAATCGAGCGAGCACTGGTCCTGGATTTCCGCGGTCGTGAGTTCGCGGAGGGGGCGGCGGAAGCGCTGGAAGACGGCGTCGGGAGAGAGCGAATAGAAGAAGTCGCGGAGGAGCCGTTCATCGGCGGGGCGGAGGGGGCGGAAGAAGACCTCCGTGCCGTCGAAAACCTGGTTGGATTCGTACTCGACCGGATAGGGGCGGCCGCGCTCCGGCCAGGGGACCTGGTCCGCCGACACGACGCGCCGGTGGCGGGCGGCGGCGAGCAGCTCGGAGCGGAAGTCCGGGTGGGCGATCGAGATCAGGGACAGGGCGCGCTCGCGCACGGTCCGCCCCCGCAGCTCCGCGATCCCGTACTCGGTCACGACCGTGTGGACGTCGCCCCGCGTGGTGACCACGCCGGCCCCCTCCGACAGCGTCGACACGATCCGCGATATCGTCCCCTGCTTCGCCGTCGACTCCATCGCCAGGATGCTGCGCCCGCCCGGGGAACGCGCCGCGCCGCGGATGAAGTCGACCTGGCCGCCGATTCCCGAGTAGAAGCGTGTGCCGATCGAGTCCGCGCAGACCTGCCCGGTGAGATCGACCTGGAGCGCCGAGTTGATGGAGATCATCCGCTCATTGCGCGCGATCACGAACGGGTCGTTCACGAACTCGGTCGGCCGGAACTCGAAGAAGGGGTTGTCGTGGACGTAGTCGTAGAGCCGGCGGGACCCGCGGACGAAGCTCGTGACGGCCTTCCCGGGACGAAGCGTCTTCCGGCGGCAGGTCACGACGCCGCCTTCGATCAGGTCGATCAGGCCGTCGGAGAACATCTCGGTGTGGATGCCCAGGTCGTGACGGTTGCCCAGGGACGCGAGCACGGCGTTCGGGATCCCGCCGATCCCCATCTGGAGCGTCGCGCCGTCCGGGACCAGGCTCGCGCAGAGCCGGCCGATCGCCCGGTCGAGGTCGCCTGCCGGGGCCGGGACGGTCTCGAGGATCGGCGCCGTGTTGTGCACGAAGATGTCGACGTCGTTCACGTGCAGGAACGTGTCCCCGTGCGTCCGCGGCATCGTCGGGTTGATCTCCGCGACCACCACCGTGGCGGTATCGACCGCCGACCGGACGACATCCACCGAAATCCCCAGAGAGCAGTAGCCGTGCGCGTCCGGCGGCGACACCGTCACCAGCGCCACGTCGAGCCGGATCCGGCGCGAACGGAACAGCGCGGGAATCTCCGACAGGAACATCGGCGTGTAGTCCGCCGATCCGTGCGCGACCGCCTCGCGGACGTTCGAGCCGATGAAAAAGGCGTTCGCGCGGAACCGCCGGGTCTGCTCGGCCCGCGCATAGGGGGCGTTGCCGACCGTCGTGATGTGCAGCACCTCGACATCCACGACATCGGGGCGCGCCGCCAGCGCCGTCACGAGCAGGACCGGTTCTGCGCACCCGGACCCGACGAACACACGCGACCCGGGACGGACGCAGGCCACCGCCTGTTCCGGCGTCACGGTTCGGGATTCCAGCCGGGCGTTCCAGTCGCGCATGAGCGGGCCTCACGATCCGGGAAGAGTGCGGAGACAGCAGATTAGAGCGTGGAGAGTTGCCCCCGGTAGAGCAAAATCCCCGCATGCCGTCCGCACGCCTTCCGCTTGCCCTTCTCGCCGCCACGCTCGCGGTCCTCGCATGGTCTGCGGTCGGCCCGAAGGACCGGTTCACCTGGTGGCTCGAGGTCGCTCCGGTCCTTCTCGCCATTCCGCTGATTGCCGCGACCTGGAGGCGGTTTCCACTCACGCCGCTCCTCCTCGTCCTCGCGTTCGTCCACGCGCTGGTTCTCCTGGTGGGAGGGCACTACACATACGCGGAGGTTCCCGCAGGATTCTGGATCCGCGACACGCTCGGCCTGTCGCGCAATCCGTGGGACCGCATCGGGCATTTCCTGCAGGGGTTCGAGCCCGCGATCCTCGCACGCGAGATTCTCCTCCGCACGTCGCCGCTCCGCCCCGGGCGCTGGCTGTTCGTCATCGTCTGCGCGATCTGCCTCGCATTCAGCGCGTTCTACGAACTCATCGAATGGTGGGCCGCGGCGGCGACCGGCGAAGCGGCGGACGCGTTCCTGGGGACCCAGGGGGACATCTGGGACACCCAGTGGGACATGTTCCTTGCCCTCCTCGGCGCCCTCTCCGCGCTGGTCCTCCTCTCTCGCGTGCATGACCGGCAGGTTGAGAGGCTTCCGCGCTCCAAGTCGCACTCCGGATAGGACGCGCCACGACGGCCGCGCCGCACGGACTTAGCCGGGAATTCGCGCGGTCTGAACCATTTCCACATCAGGCTCTCCTAGTCTCCTCGCGTGATGTCACCACGGGGATACCCTTCAGGAGGAGCCATGAGGAAGATCGGCATGCTGGGCCTTTGGATTCTGTCCGCGGCGGCCGCAGGGGCGCAGACGCTCGAGGAGCGCGTCCAGGTGCTCGAGAAGCACCTGGAGGGGGGCGACGGGGAGGCCCCTGATCCCGGATCCCCGGCGGCGCAGGCGCTCTCGAAGAAGATCGAAGTCTTCTTCAGCGAAGGACTCAAGTTCAGGAGCGGCGACAGCAACTTCGAGGCCCACATCGGCGGGCGGGTCATCTTTCACGGCCGCTTCTTCAACTCGGAGAATGAGCGCGGGAAGCGGGACACATTCGGGTTCCGGCAGGTGAAGCTGAACATGCAGGGCCGGATCTGGCAGGACTGGACGTTCAAGGTCGAGTTGTCGACGACGGGGACCCCCGTCGCGCTGGACGACGGGTATGTGGGGTTCGAGAAGTGGACGTGGCTGAAGCTCTGGGCCGGTCAGTTCAAGGCTCCGCAGTCGCTCGAGGAGCTGACCTCGACCCGCTTCATCGATCTGCCGGAGCGCTCCTGCCTGAACCGCCTTGTCCAGGGGCGCGATGTGGGGCTCATGGTGCATGGCGAGCCGGTCGAGAAGCTCCTCGGGTATCAGGTCATGCTTGCGAACGGGAACGGGCGGAACGGGCCGGACGAGAACAGCGACAAGGACGTCTTCACGCGCGTCTGGGTCCGCCCCCTGGCGACCGCGCTGCCGGACAGCCGCTGGTTCCGCAACCTGCACTTCGGGGCGAGCGTGAACTACGGCCGCCGGGACCTTGCCGCGAACACGCTGCCCTACACGTTTCAGTCGATCTTCAACCAGACCACGTTCGCGAACGCCGGAGCGGCTCTCCCCTCGATCAAGTTCGACGACAGCCGGTGGCGGTACGCCGGCGAGTTCGCGTGGCTGTTCGGCCCGGGATCGATCAAGGCCGAGTATCTCCGGACGAACGACCAGTTCACGAACCTGAACAACGGGACGCACCACCACACGCACATCACGTCGTATGTCGTCAGCGCCACTGTTCTCGTCACGGGTGAGGACAAGACCTGGGACCGGATCCGCCCGGACAGGCCGCTTTTCGGCTCCGCCGGGGGATTCGGCGCCGTCGAGCTCGCCGCCCGATTCGGCCGGTTCGAGTTCAACCGCGACATGCTCGACAAGGGGTATCTGGACAGGGACACGTCGGCCCGTGTCGTCGACGAGGTTGCCGTCGGCATCAACTGGTTTCCGAACATGAACACGCGCGTTTCGGTCGCCTACGCGTACGAGAAGTACAGGAGCGACGCGCATACGGATCCGATCCTGATCTCCGGCAGGAGGAAGGACCACTGCGACGTCTTCCTCTTCCGGGTCCAGGTGGACTTCTGAGCGGCGCGGGGAGGAACCCTCCCCGTTCGCGCCGCCTGTCCGATCCACGCCCGTGCCATCCGCGTCCCCAGGGCTTCCCCGGAGCATCCCCTCTCCGGCGCCCCGGGGACGCTCCGTGTCCGGGCGGGCCGCGCGGGTTCCGATTCACCGCCGGGCGCGCCCGCGATATTCTCTGGGCATGGTGCTGCAGCGCATCACGCGCGACTGCGCGGTGAAAATCGGCGGGACATTCCGGCGGCGCGTCCAGGACGGCGATCTCTGCCTGTTCGACCGGGCGAGGACGGTCTGGATCGCGGCGTATCGCGCACGCGAGGGCGACCCGATCGCCTCCGTGGGGGAACTGTACCGGCCGGACCGGAAGCCGGACGAAGAGTGGGAGAGGCGCGAGGACGGGATGTTCGGGCGGGCCTACCTGATCTCCGAGTCCACCCCGGGACAGGCCTGCTGGACGCTGACCTCGATCTCGGCCTCGAAGCAGACGATCATCCTGATGTCGTTCTACTTCGACGATGAGCGCGAGCTGGACTGGGCGGTTTCGACGTGGCATTCGCTGCGGTTCGCGGGATCCGGGGAGTGACGCCGCTCGAGCTTGAGGAGGCCGGGCTCGGTGACGACGCGCCGGATCTGCGGTTCTGGGCGGGGCGCGCGCGCGGTCTTGTTCTGGATCTCGGATGCCGGGGAGGACGCGTCTCGGCGTTTCTCCGGAAGCGCGAAGCCGTCGTGATCTCCCTCGACCCCGCGGCCGCGTGCGTGCGCGCGACCCGCCGGCGGTCGGAGCGCCTTCCGGTCGTCCAGGCCGACATCCGGCGGTTCATGTTCCGGCGCCTGGACACCGTCCTGGCGACCTCGAGCGCCTTCCAGGAACTCCCGAACCGCGCGGACCGCGCCCGATGCCTCGCCTCGGTCCGGGAGTCGCTCCGCCCGTCGGGCTCCCTCGTCCTGGCGTTGCGCGCGCCGAAACCCCGCGAGGCGGCGCTGGTCCCGCGTCGGCTCGCAGCGGAATTCGTCCACGGGGGGACGCGCATCGCCCGCTTCGAAACCGTCCGCCGCGAACCCGGCGTCGCCGTGGTCGCCTCCGACTGGGTCGTCGCCGGGAAACCCGCGGGGACCGTCGAGCGCAGGCTCGCCGTCCTCGACCGCCCCGCGCTCCAGGAGGAACTCCGCGCCGCCGGCTTCTCCCTCTTCGCCCTCTTCCGCGACTGGAACGAGGCCCCCTTCGACGATCGCGGCCCCCTCCTGATCGTCGAGGCCGCCCGCGACTGATCGGCGCGGTTGCGGCGCGCCCCGCGCGAGGCGAGAATGGAACCATGGCGCGGATTCTCATCGTGGACGACGAGGAAACCATCCGGCGGACCGTCGCTCAGACGCTGTCCGCGGAGAAGCACGAGTGCACGGGGGTGGGGTCGGGGAAGGAGGGGCTGGAAGCGCTCGAGGGAGGGGGCTTCGACCTGGTGCTCCTCGACCTCAAGATGCCCGGCATGGACGGGCGGGAGCTTCTGGCGGCCATCCGGGAGCGGGGGCTGGAGATTCCCGCGCTGATGATGAGCGGGCACGGGACGATCGAGGACGCGGTGGAGGCGACGCGGAAGGGGGCTCTGGACTTCATCCAGAAGCCGTTCGACCGCGACCGGCTGCTGCTGGCGGTGAGGAACGCGGTTTCGCACGGGTCCCTGGTTGCCGAGAACCGGGTGCTGCGCTCGCGGATCCCGACGCGCACGCGGATGCTGGGAGAGAGCGAGGCGATCCGCGCGGTGCGGGCGCTCGTGACGAGGGTCGCGGCCACCGACGCGCGCGTCCTGGTCTCGGGGGAGAACGGCTCCGGGAAGGAACTCGTCGCGAGGCTCATCCACGAACAGTCGCCGCGCGCGGACCGGCCGTTCGTGGACGTCAATTGCGCCGCGCTTCCTGACACGCTCATCGAGTCGGAGCTGTTCGGCTATGAGCCCGGTGCGTTCACGGGCGCCGCGCGATCGACGCCGGGGAAGTTCGAGCAGGCCCGGGGCGGGACGCTCTTTCTCGACGAGATCGGCGACATGCCGCTCTCGGCGCAGGCGAAGGTCCTGCGGGTGCTGGAGGAGCGGCAGGTGCGCCGGCTGGGGGGACAGAAGACGATTGCGGTGGACTGCCGGGTCGTCGCGGCCACGAACAGGGACCTGGCGGGGATGATCGCGCGCGGGGCGTTTCGCGAGGACCTGTTCTACCGCCTCAATGTCTTTCCGGTGCGCGTCCCGCCGCTGCGGGAGCGCAGGGCGGACATCCCGGTCCTGGCCCGGCACTTTCTCGCGGAGTTCTGCGCGGGGAGCGGGCTTCCGGCGCGCCGGCTGGATCCCGGGGCGGAGACGCGGCTGGCGGGGCACGCCTGGCCCGGGAATGTGCGCGAGCTCAAGAACGTCGTGGATCGCCTGGCGATCCTGGCGGACAGGGAGGAGATCGGCGCGGGCGACGTGGAACGGGCGATGGAGGGGCCGGGGGCGGCTGTGCCGTCGGCAGGAGGGGGTGGGGGCGGCGGTGTTGCGGACCTGGTCCGTTCCTGCCGCACGTACGAGGAGTTCAAGGAGATGAGCGAGCGGATGTTTCTCGAAGCGCGTCTGAAGGCGAACGACGGGAACGTATCGAAGACGGCGGAGGAGTTGGACATGCCGCGGAGCAATTTCTACAAGAAGATGGAGAAGTACGGTTTGAAGTGACGGTGCCTGTCCCTGGAAGGGGACAGCGGCCCGCGGAACGTATTTCGCAAGCTGTGTGATACCATCGGTTTAGAGAATTCGTCCGGGGCCCCGGATTTGCTTCATGTCCTCCGGTGCCCGCGAACCTCCCCTCACCATGAAACGCCTCGCCCCCATCCTGCTCGCCCTCGCCTCCACCCTCGCCGCTCGCGCAGAGGAGGAGGAGATCGACCCGGCCGTGGTCGCGGCGTTCGACGAGATCGCCTCAGCCTGGCGCGCCGGGGACGCCAGGGCGGTCGGCGCCTGGATCGACAAGGACAGCAAGGTCTCCCTCTCGCTCGACCGGAGCGGCTCCTACTCGAAGGACCAGGCCATCAGCCTCCTCAAGGACTACTTCGAGGCCAACGATGTGGTCTCCCTCAAGCTCGAAAAGGACGGGATGAAAGGCGGGAGCAGCCCGTCGGCAACCTGGGACTACGTCACCACCGACGCGGACGGAAGAAAGGTCTCGGCGCGACTCTTCGTGAGCCTGGTGCGCCGCAAGGACCGCTGGGTGCTCAGCCGCGTCGCCATCTACCCCGCGCGCGACCGGTGACCGGGGGCCGCCGGTGTCCCGGCAGCCCCCGCGCCCTGCCCGGGACCTACTTCTTCTTCAGCTCGAACTCGACCTCGATCTCAACCGTCAGTTCCTTCGCGCCGCTCGACTTCAGCCGCGGCGAGTCGCTTCCCATCATCCCGTAAATCGCCGCCATCGGGTTCTTGCCGGCAGACTCCGAGACCTGCGTTTCTCCCGCCGACGTGTCGCGGACGCGGACGGCGTCGCCGACGGTCAGGCCCAGGCGGCGGCTGATCGACTCCGCCCGCTCACGGGCTTTGCGGACCGCGTCGTCCCACGCCTTGTCCACCGAGGCTTCGAAATTGCTGAATTCGTAGAACACCCCCGTGGCGCCGCCGGCCGCCTGCATGAAGACGTTGAATCCGGCCCCCGCCGATGCGATGTCCGCCCCGGCTTCCACGGCCTTGTCGAGAAGCGTCGTGATGACCTCCTCGAGCTCCCCGGCCTTCATCGCGTCCACGCCCGGGACCCGGATCTCGATCTCGGTCTGCGCGACGATGTTCCCCGCCGCCTCGTCCTTGTTGCCGCCCATCATGATCATCGGATTCTGGCTCGCCGGCGGCGAGATCGTGACCCCGGAGTCGCCGACCGTGGCGTTCAGGGAGGTGTTCTTCAGCACGGCGTCGATCGCCTCCCGGATGTCTTTGGACTTCTTCCTCAGCTTCTCGACCGCATCCGCGGCCTTCTCGGCGTCGCCCTTGGCGCCGAAGACCAGCACCAGGCGGTCGGGACGCACGGACACCGTCCCCTTCCCCTTCACGGTGATCGTGTTGCGATCCTCGGCCCGGCACGCGACGGCGGCGGCGAGCAGGAGGGCGGTGACGGCGAACAGTCTGGGCATGCGTGGCTCCTTAGTCTGTGTGAGGCCGGTTCGCGCCGGCCGGTTCTTTCAGCGTTCGTCTTCCGGCGACGGCGGGTCCTCCACCGGCGGCTCAGACTCCTCCTCCGGGACAGGCTTGTCCGTGTCCCCGTCGTCCGGCGGCGCCGGCGTCTCCTCCGGGGGTTTCTCCGGGGCTTCCGGCGGCGGGTCTTCCGACAGCCCGAGGATCTCAGTCGGCGAGACCGAAATCAGCGTCCGGCCCGACAGCAGCAGGATCCCGGGAGGGGTCGCGGCGGGCCAGGGAATCGTCCTCGGGTTGTCCATCTCCCGGTCGAACACCAGCAGCTCATGCTCCTTCTTCCGGCGCACCGGCACGTACACCGAATCCTTCGTCACGAGCCCCCGCCCGCAGTACGTCTGCCGCGCCGACAGCTCTTTCACGTGCAGGATCCCCGAACGCCGCCGCCTCATCTCCATGTCGAACGTCTTGCACTCCCTGCCGATGAGCGTCAGCACCTCCCCGTCGACCGCGACCAGGTGCTTGCAGTCCTCGCGCGCCACCACCTGCATCGACGGCAGCGACCCGTCCGTCTTCAGATACCCGCGCCCCGTCCGGCCGTTCACGCGGAAGCAGTGGCGTCCGTCCGTGCTCACGAAGAGCACGTCTTCGCCGAGGAAGATCACGGGGCTCAGGTCCCACGTCTCGGCGAATCCCATCTCCGCCCACCACATCGGATTCCTCCGCTCGGGAGGGAGATACTTCGTCGCCCACACGAACCCTCCGTCGTGGTCCAGGCAGACCAGAGCCCCGTTGTTCGTGCAGACATAAATGTGGCTCCCCCCTGCCGCGATCACCGGCGCATACGCCGGCCGCTGTCCCGGCGCCCGCCCCATGTTCGTCGCCTCGTACGACGCCAGGAACCGCTTCCACAGGAGCTTTCCCGTCCCCCGTGAAAACGCCGCGATCCAGGCCTCGGATCCCTTCTGCTCCTTCCCGACCCCGCCGACCAGCACGCGGTCACGCCAGACCAGCGGCGGCCCCGTCAGGTCCAGATCGGGAACCACCCCCGTCCGGTCGTCCGTCCAGTCCCAGACCGCCCTCCCGTCCTCCACCCGCGTGGCGCAGAGACGGGCCGCCTTGCCCTTGTCCCACAGGTTCCAGTAGGCGATCCCGTCCTGGACGGTGACGTAGAAACGGTGGTACCAGAATTCCTGGGGAACGGCCTGGAAGACGCCCGCGGGAAGCGAAGGTCCCGCAGGCGTGACCGCGGGGCGGGGCGAGAACCCCGAGGTCCACCGCAGTTCTCCGGATTGTGCATCGATCGCCATCAGTCCCCGCCCGATGTTCACGAGGAGGCGGCCTCCAGAGAGCGCCGGGTATGTCTGGAGCCCGAGCGGGGCGCGCTCCACCACCCGCCATCCCCGCTCCTCCACCCTCGGCGCCGCATCGCGGCTCATGATCGACAGCCGCCATTTCACCGACCGCGGAATCGGCGACTCCCCGGGAATATCCCCCAGCGTCAGGTCCGGGCCGACGGAGACCGGCCCGCGCGCGGGCAGCTCCGCCTTCTCCACGCGCCCGGCCAGCTCCCCCACCGTCGTCATCTCTCCCCGCGCGCGCACGGTCATCGTGGCGAACCGGGCGAGAAGCGCCGCCAGGCGGTCCTTCAGTCCGAGGCGCGCGTAGAGGAGGGCCAGGCGCGCGACGGTTTCGGGACGGACGGTGCCGGAGGGGTGGAGATCGACGACCTCTTCCCAGCACCGCACCGCCATTTCGAACGCGCCCGACGCCTCGTACTCGCTTCCGAGCGCCTCCATGGCGCGCCCGCCGGCGGGGGTGCAGAAAAACCGGGTCGCGGTGCGGCGGGTCGATTCGCGGTCGCCGCGGGCCAGCGTCTGCTCCGCGACCGCGGCGTATCGGGCGTTGTAGAGCGCAAGCGCCTCGGCCGGCAGACGGGCCAGCCGCCGCCGGCAGATCTGGTCCGCGGGAGTCCAGAGCACGGAGTCTTCGTTCTCCGCAACCACCCGGTCCGGGTACTGTTCCAGGATCCGCTGCCAGGCGTCCATCGCCCCCCGCCAGTCCTGCGCCTTCGCCGCCCTGTCCCCCTTTTCCAGCAGCTCCGGCACGGCCGGATCCTCCTCGAACAGCACGCCCTCGCTCGCGGTCTGCGCGGCGGCTCCGAGCGCCAGCAGGAGAAGACAGGAGGCGGTCCGCATCGTTTATCCCCGACCCGTGGAGGAATCCAGCCAGAGAAGATACGGCCGCGACCCGCGTGCGATGGGGAGTTCCAGGATTTCAGGGACGTCGTACGGGTGAAGCTCCCGGAGGCGCGCCTCCAGACGCGGCCACGTCGACAGGCGGGTCTTGATGACCAGCAGCGATTCGCGCGCCTCCTCGACGCGGCCTTTCCACCGGTAGACGCTGGAAGCGCCCGGGAGGATGTTCACGCAGGCGGCGAGGCGTTCCCGCACGAGGGCGCGCGCGAGCTTTTTCGCCCGGGAGGACGGGGTGGTCGAGAGGATGACGGCGTGGCGTGCCCGCATGAAGTCTCCGTCAGAAACAAGGGCCGCCCGATCCGTCGGGCGGCCCTCGATGTGGATCCCGGATGACCGGCTACAGGGTCGCGACGCCGGCCTCGTCGAAGATGACCTGCAGGCCGTCGTCCTTCACGATGCTCCCGCCCACCGAGGGCGTCAGTCCCTTCGCCGCCAGCAGTTCCGCCTCGAGGCTGTCGATGGTCATCGACATGTAGAACAGCTTCTTCTCCAGGAACGCGCGCTCTTCCTGCAGCTTGCGGACCTGTTCCTTCACGTCGGCCATCGCGTCGAGGATGATCTTCTTCTCCTCGGGCTTCAGGTGCTTGAGCCGTCCGTGCTCGACCTCGTGGATCAGGTCGTCCGCCCTCTTGCCGATCTGCGCCATCATCTGGTGCACCTCGGCGTACTGGTCGCCGCTCTCGGAGACCTTCTCCTCCAGCTTCCGCTTGAATTCCTGCAGCTCGCCGAGCTCCTTCTCGGAGACCTGCTTCTTCGCCTCCGTCTGCGCCAGCTTCTGCTCGACGCTCGCCTTGCTCCCCTGCGTCTGGGCGAGCTGGGACTGGAGCGCCAGGATGTCCGACTGCAGCTTGGAGATCTGCGCTCCCTGGTCGCCGGACTTCGATTCCAGCGACTTCTTGAACTCCTGCGCGACCGCCAGCTCGCGCTCGAGCCCCGACTTCTTCGCCTCCGTCGCGCTGACGGAATCTTTCAGGCGCTCGATCTCCGCCTCGGCGCGCCCCTTCGCCTGCACCGTCTCCTGGATCTGCTTCCCCTGCTCGTCCAGCCGTTTTTCGAGCGACTGCTTGAACTCCTTCGTCAGCGCCAGCTCGCGCTCGGCGGCCTGCGACTTCCCCTCCAGCTCGCCCAGCTGCCGCTTGAGCTGCGCCTTCTCCCCGCGCTCCTTCTCGAGGCCGCTCGCGGCCGCCTCGGCGATCTCCGCCAGGCGCTGCATCTTTTCCTCCGGGGTCCGAGGCTCGGCGCCGGTGAACAGGCCGAGCTCGCGCGCCTTCATTCCCAGCCCCGCGTCGATCTTCGCATAGGCCGCGTCGACCGCCGACGCGACGCCGCGCCCGGCGCTCACCGCCGCTGCCTGCGCCGCCTCGGCTTCGCCCAGCTTCGCCTTCAGGTCCGCCATTTCCCGTTCCATCCGCTGCTGCGCCGAGCCCAGGTCGATCCGGGACTTCTCCGAGGCCTGCAGCTTCTGCACCAGCCCGGAAATCTGACCGGACAGCCCCGCCAAGCCCATCTGCGCCTCGGCGCTGCCCCCTCCCGCCAGCAGCTTCTGGATTGCGTCGATTTCCGACTGCATCTTCGACGCCTGCCCCTCGATCCCCTCCTTCGACTTCTGCGTGTCTTGGTACTTCCGGAACAGCTCGTCGAATTCCTTCTTCGCCGCGGACTGCAGCCGCTCCCGCTCCGCCGACAGCTTCTGCCCCGACATCGAGTCGATCGCGAGATCCACCGCCTCACGGATCAGCTCCATGATCTTGGCGGCGTTGATGACCTTGACCTGGTTCTGACCCTTGGCCTTCAGCTCGTCGAGAGTGGTGACACGGGTCCCCTTCTCGATGGCTTTGGCGATGTTGACGAGATGCTGCTGATTGTCGGCCATGGTTCCTCCCAGTTGGGCGGGGCATTGTAGCAGGCAGGGGGCCGGGGTGTTGAGGGAACTTGAAGCGCCTTCCGCGTCGGGGCTTGCCGATCCGGCAGGGCCGAGGCCCCCTAACCCCATCCCCCCTCACGCTTTGCAGACGCCGCCCGCGCGGCCGGGTTGGACACGGCGCCTGCGACCTGCTAGCGTTTCCGGCTCACCGTGAGCCACTTCCCACGCCCGGCAGTCCTCGTCCACGGCGGCTGTGGCCGCCGCCCCCGGGAGATCCCCGCCGGGCGCGACGAGCTG
>JABWAY010000372.1 GCA_013360825.1 Candidatus Brocadiia bacterium
GGAGCCGCCGCCTGCCGCGCCGCGGGCCGCACTCCCCCGCCCGCCCCCTCCAGCCGCCTCACCAGGTCCTCGATCGTCGCCAGATCCGCCAGCCGCGTCAGCTTGACCAGCGCCACCTCCGCCACAATCCGCGGATCGCTCGCATCCCGCAGCCGCCGCTTCACGTCGCTCAACAGCGACACCGCCCCCGCCAGCTCGTCCACGGAGTACGACTCCGCCTGCGCCACAAGCCGCTCCAGCGTGTCCGGCGCCTCGTCCACCAGCCCCGCGTCCCTCCCCGCCGCCCGCAGCAGCATCAGCGCCCGCGCATGCTCCACAAGGTCGTCCATGAAATCCGCCGGATCGCGCCCGCCCGAAACCGAGGCGTCCAGCGCGCGAAGCACCGGCCCGAGCTCCCGAGCCCTCACCCGGTCGAAGATCTCGAGAAGCGCCTCGCGGGGAAGCGTGCCGACCAGTTCCTGCACGCGCTCCGCCGTCAGCGTTCCGCCGCTGAACGCGATCGCCTGGTCCAGGAGCGACTGCGCGTCGCGCATCGAGCCGCGCCCGGCGCGCGCCACCATCGCCAGCGCCGCGTCGTCGGCCTGCGCGCTCTCCCGCTGGCAGATCTGCCGGAGCCGTTTCACCACGTCCGCCGTCGTCACACGACGGAAGTCGAAGCGCTGGCAGCGGGAGTGGATCGTCTCGGGGAGTTTCCCGGGCTCCGTCGTCGCGAAGATGAACTTCACGTGCGGCGGCGGTTCCTCGAGGGTCTTCAGGAAGGCGTCGAACGCCGAGGCGGTCACGCGGTGCGCCTCGTCCAGGATGTACACCTTGAACCGCGCACGGAGGGGTGCGTAGCGGATCCCCTCGCGGAGCTGGCGGATGTCGTCCACGGAATTGTGCGACGCGGCGTCGATCTCCACGATGTCCGGGTCCGTCCCCTCGATCGACGCCCGGCAGATCTCGCACGCCCCGCACGGCTCCGGCGTCGGCCCCTTCTCGCAGTTCAGCGCCCTCGCGAAAATCCGCGCCATGGACGTCTTCCCGACGCCGCGGCTGCCCGTGAAGATATACGCGTGGCCGACGCGGTTGTCCCGGATCGCGTTCTGGAGGGTGGTGGCGATGTGCTCCTGCCCCACGACCTCCTCGAAGGTCGTCGGCCGGTACCGGCGGGCGATGACGGTGTAGTTATCGGCCATGAGGAGGCGTCTCGCCGTGGAAGCGGGACGAAAGAAAACCCCTACGAGCGACCGACGATTCACGGCACCGGCAGGGCATCGCTTAAGGTTGCTCCGGTCAGGGTCTGGCCTGGTTCGCGCGCCTGCCTTGCATGAGGCCGGCCACCCGTAGGGAAGGTCAAGGTTACCTGAGGGGGCGTGCGGGCGCCAGAAGAGAAGCGGGCGGTTCCGCGGGCGCCGGTGCGGGCGCCCGCGGGCGGGACGGAGAGGGTGGGATTCGAACCCACGGATGCGGTTTGTGCCGCATCGCGCGATTTCCAATCGCGCACAATCGGCCGCTCTGCCACCTCTCCAGATTTACTGCCGGTCGATGCCGCCGGGCGTTGTCCGACGCCGTCGCCGCCGGGGCGCGGCATACGGAGAGGGTGGGATTCGAACCCACGTGAGGACTCATCATCCTCTACTCGATTTCGAATCGAGCCCGTTATGGCCACTTCGGTACCTCTCCCAGGTTCCGGATGGCGGCTGTCGTCGGACAGCGGCCATCGGGAGCCTGCGTCACTCGCGGTCTTTCTCGTCGCGCCTGCGGCGGAAGAAGGACTTGAGCAGGTCGGAGCATTCGTCCTCGAGCAGGCCGCTCCGGCTCACGACGCGGTGATTGAGCCGGGGTTCCTCGAGGATCCGGAACACGCTTTCGACGGCGCCGGCGCGGGGGTCGGGGGTGGCCCAGGTCACCTCGGCGACGCGTGCGAGGACGATGGCGCCCGCGCACATGGCGCACGGCTCGAGGGTCACGAAGAGTCGGGCGCCGCCGAGCCGCCAGTTGCCGAGGTGTTCGGCGGCCTGGGTGAGGGCGATCATTTCGGCGTGGGCCGTGGGGTCTTTGAGCAGTTCGCGCTGGTTGTGTGCGCGCGCGATGACGGTGTCCCCGTGGACGATCACCGCACCGACAGGGACCTCCCCCTCCGCCTCGGCCTTGCGGGCTTCGCGGAGGGCCTCACGCATCCAGCGTTCGTCTGTGAGATCGAGGAGACCCATGATGCGCCCTGGAGGACTCGAACCTCCAACCTACTGGTTCGTAGCCAGTCACTCTATCCAGTTGAGCTAAGGGCGCGTAACTTATGTGTTTTCAAAGACTTACGAGAAGCGCGTCCCGCGCCCTTCCCGTGCGAGCCGCGGCAATCTATCGGGAGAAGCCGCCCCTGTCAAGCGACACCGCCGAGACCGCGACCCTTGATCGCCCCGCCCCCCCCGCCGGTTCGCGTTCCATTTCCGGCCCGTCCGCGTAGAATCCCACGATGCCCGATGATGACCGCCTCCAGCTCGACCTCGTCAGCCGGAGAAACCGCGAACTTGAGGCGATGATCGCCGTCGCGGGGCTCAGCGTCCGCAACGCGCCCCTCGCGGAGATCGAGCAGGAAGCCGTCGTCCAGGTCGAGAAGCTCCTGTCGGCCGACTCCGTCGCGCTCTGCCTCGCGACCGACGACGGCAAGTCCCTCACCCTCGCCGCGGGAACCGGCATGTCCGAGGCGACGCGGAAAAAGGCCGGTGAAATCCGGTTCGGACTGCTGTGGAAGGTCTTCCAGTCGGGGGTCCCCCTCGTGGACAACGACCTCCCGTCCCGCGAAGGCGTTCGACGCGACCTCATGGAGGGCGGCGTCACCGTCCACTCGACGATCGCCGCCCCGCTGACCGCACGCGGCCGCGTCGTCGGCACGCTGTCGGCCTGCTCCTACCGGCCCCGGACGTTCCTCCCGGAGGACGCCACCCTTCTGTCGACCGTCGGGGCGCAGCTCGCGGCCGTCATCGAGAACGCGCGGCTCCGGGAAGAACTGCTCTCCCAGAAAGACCTCACGGAGATCCTCCTCGCCGCCGCCACCGCGTTCGGCCGCGCCACGTCGCTGGACGAGCTGAAGGAGGCCATGCTCGAGGCGCTTCAGCACGCCACCGGCGAGGAGACCGTCGCGATTCTCGCGTTCGACGAGGAACGGGACGTGGGGTGGATCGCCGCGATCTCCAACGTCCCGGCCGCCGCGCTGCCGATGCTCCGGGGCCGGATGTGGGGTCCCGGGAATGCCGCCTTCACGCGCCTCCGCACGGCCCGCGCCCCGGTGGTGCTGAGCGCCGGGGAGATCCAGGAGATCGACCGCGAGGCCTGGGAGTCCACCCGCCCGGCGGGGCTGCTCCTGGTCCCGCTCTTCCGGCAGCAGAGTTTCTTCGGGGCCGTGAGCGTCAACCTGAGCCGCGACAGCGCCCCCGACGCGCGGATGATGTCGCTGGTCGAAGGGGTGGCGGCGCTCGGGGCGGCGTCGATGTCGAACCTCGAGCTCTGGGGGCTGACGGAGCGCCGTGCGGCCCTCTCCGCCTCGCTTCTCCGGACCGCGCACGAGCTCGCCGGCGAGCGGGACCCGGAGGCGATTCTGCGGATCGCGACGCGCCAGGCGCGGACGCAGCTGCAGTCGCAGGGGGCGCTGGCGGTTTCCGACACGCCGGAGGGGATGCGGGTCGAGGCGACGGACGGGGAATGCGGGCTGCCGCCCGGGCCGGCGCCGGGATCCGCGGGGCTTCTTGCGGCGG
>JABWAY010000036.1 GCA_013360825.1 Candidatus Brocadiia bacterium
GTTCGAAGCCGCGCTGGCCCGGCGCGAGGTCGCCCGGGCGGCGCGGGAGGTCGTCGAGCGTTCCGCCGCCCTGTTCCGCGACGAGCTCGAATCGATCTACCGCCGCACGGTCGCCGACCCGCTCCTCGCCGCGTGCGCCGCCGTGCGCGAGGAGTACTCGACCTGGAGGTCGCTCCAGGCGGAACTGACCGGGCTCGCGCCGTGAGCTTTCCCTGTCCCTCCTGCGGGACCCCGCTCGTCCATGCGCGGCGCCGCGACATCGTCTATGAGATGACGGGGAAATTCTCGACGCTCGCGTACCTGTTCCCGCGCGTCTACTGCCCCCGGTGCGGCCGGGACATTCCCCGGAGCGAGTGGCCGGACGGGCTCCGCGTCCGGCTCCGCAATTTCCGGCTGAAGTACGTCTTCTTCGGCCTGGGGCTGATCGGCGTCATTCTCTACCGGATCTATGCGCGGGACCTCGCCGAGTGGTTCCGCAACTGAGCCGCCGGCCCCCGCTCCCGTCCCCCGCCCGTCCGGGACCGACCTACCGCGCGACGACCCGGTTCCGGCCGGACTGCTTCGCCGCCAGCTCCGCTTCGTCCAGCCGCCGGATCACCGCCGCCAGGTCCTCGCTGTCCGCGCAGCCGGTGGTCCCGATGCTGACGGTGATCGACATGTCGATCGCCAGCCCGTCCGGCTTCCACGCCGCGATCGCCGACCGCGCCCTCTCCCCGAAATTCGCCGCCCCGCGGGCGTCGGTCTCCGGCAGCAGCACCCCGAATTCGTCGCCGCCGATGCGGAACAGGTGGTCCGGCGTCCGCAGCAGCCCCCGCAGGAACACCGCGAGCTGCCGCAGCACGATGTCCCCGCCGCGCTCCCCGAGCTGCTCGTTCAGCGCCTTCATGTGGTCCACGTCGATCCCCGCGATCGACAGCGCGTTGCCGTACCTCATCGCCCGCGCAGCCTCGATCTTCAGCGTCTGGTCGAACGACTTGCGGTTCCCGATCTGCGTCAGGCTGTCCGTCAGAATCAGCTGCGACATCCGGCGCCTCTGGATCTCCGCGCTGATCAGCGCCGCCAGCAGCTCGCACAGGTCCAGTTCGTCCGGGCCGAATGCCCGGGTCGACGAATGCACGTTCAGGACCCCGGCGCACAGACTCATCGCGTAAAGCGGAATCACCATGATCGCCGTAATCGGCGCCGACTGGTCCGGACTCCCCACGAATCGAGGGTCCGAGGCCGGGTCGTTGCAGATCACCGACTGGCAGTTCGCGGCAACCCACCCCGCCATCCCCTCCCCCGCCTTGAACCGGATCCGCATGTCCGACGACTCCAGCCCGACCTGCGCCACCGTGATCAGATCCCGGCGGTCCTGGTCGTACAGCATGATCGACTGCGACGACTCGGGGAGAAGCCCCCCGAGAGGCTTCAGCATGCCGAGAAGCGCGTCCGGAAGCGTCGCCGCGCTCGCGGCGGCCCGGCCGATCTCCTTGAAGGCCGCGACGAGATCGTTGTGCCCGGGAGCCTGTCGCTCGCTCATGCGTGCCTCTGCTTCAGAATGTTCAGCGCGGACCCGGCCCGGAACCACGCCACCTGCTCGTCGTTCAGGGTCTGCCGCGCCTGGATCTCCTCCGCCGTCCCGTCGGCATGGTGGAGTTTCACCGCCACAGGCTTCCCGGGCGCCAGCGCGGCCAGCCCGAGAATCGAGATCCGATCCCCCTCCCGCACCCGATCATAGTCCGCAGGATCCGCAAACGTCAGCGGAAGCAGCCCCTGCTTCTTCAGATTCGTCTCGTGGATCCGGGCAAAACTCTTCACCAGGATCGCCGCCGCCCCGAGCAGCCTCGGGCTCATCGCCGCATGTTCACGGCTCGATCCCTCCCCGTAATTCTGGTCGCCCACCACCACCCAGCGCAGCCCCCGCGCGCGATAGTCCCTCGCCACCGCGGGCACCGGGAGGTTCTTCTCCCCGGTCACCTGGTTGAGCGTCGTCCCCGGCTGCCCCGTGAACGCGTTGATCGCCCCCAGATACATGTTGTCCGAAATCTTGTCGAGATGCCCGCGGAACCGGAGCCAGACCCCGGCCTGCGAGATGTGGTCCGTCGTGCACTTCCCCTTCGCCTTCAGCAGCAGCGGACACTCGACGAAATCCTTCCCGTCCCACGCCCGAAACGGATCCAGAATCTGCAGCCGGTCGCTCTGCAGGTCCACCGCCACCGCCACGGCGCTCCCGTCCTCCGGAGGGGCCGTGTACCCGCTCAGGTTGCGGACGAACCCGTCGGGCGGCAGTTCCGGCGCCTTCTTCGGCGCCGCCAGCTTCCACTCCCTGCCGTCCGCCCCGCGAAGCGGGTCGGTCAGCGGGTTGAAGGACATCCGCCCCCCGAGCGCCATCGCGACGACGACCTCCGGGGACGCGATGAACGCCGCCGTTTCCGCGGACCCGTCGTTCCGCTTCGGGAAATTCCGGTTGTAGCTGGTCAGGATCGAGTTCTTCCGCGCCGGTTTCGCCTTCCCGACCTCGTCGGCCCGCTTCCACTGCCCGATGCACGGACCGCACGCGTTGGCCAGCACGGTCCCGCCGACCGCGTTCAGCTTCTGCATCAGGCCGTCCCGCTCGATCGTGGCCCGGATCTGCTCGCTTCCCGGCGTGACCATCAGCGGCGCGGCGGTCTTCGCTCCGTGGTCGATTCCCTGCTGGGCGATGTCGGCGGCGCGCGCGATGTCCTCATAGGAGGAGTTGGTGCAGGACCCGATCAGCGAGAAGGAGATGTCGTCGACGTAGCCTTCTTTCCGCACCGCCTCGGCCATCTTCGAAACCGGCCGGGCGAGGTCCGGGGTGTGCGGGCCGACGACGTGCGGCTCCAGCGTGGACAGGTTGAGCTCGAGCACCTTCCTGAAGTACTTTTCAGGGTGGATCTCGACGTCCTCGTCCGCCCGGAGAAGCTCGGCGTTCTTCCGCGCGAGGTCCGCGAGGTCGCGGCGGGAGGTTGCCTTGAGATAGGCGTCCATCTTCTCGTCGAAGGGGAAGAGTGAGGTGGTCGCGCCGAGTTCCGCGCCCATGTTCGTGATCGTCCCCTTCCCCGTGCAGGAGATCGTGCGGGCGCCCGGGCCGAAGTACTCGACGACGTTGTTGGTGCCGCCGTCGCAGGTCAGCTGGCCGCAGACCCAGAGGATGACGTCCTTCGGCGACGCCCAGCCGGAGAGTTCGCCGGTCAGGCGCACGCCGACCAGCCTCGGGTGGAGGACCTCCCACGGGAACCCCGCCATCACGTCGACGGCGTCCGCGCCCCCGACCCCGCAGGCGAACATCCCGAGCCCGCCGGCGTTCGGCGTGTGAGAGTCGGTGCCGATCATCATCCCGCCCGGGAACGCGTAGTTCTCGAGAATCACCTGGTGGATGATCCCGCTTCCAGGCCCCCAGAATCCGATCCCGTACTTCGCCGACACGGACTTGAGAAAGCTGTAGACCTCGTGGTTTTCCCGCGCGGCCGTTTCCAGGTCCGCCGCGGCGCCGCTGTACGCCTGAATCAGGTGGTCGCAGTGGACCGTCGTGGGCACGGCCACGCTCGGGCGCCCCGCGCTCATGAACTGGAGGAGGGCCATCTGGGCCGTGGCGTCCTGCATCGCCACCCGGTCGGGGGTCAGCAGCACGTACGACTCCCCGGCCCTGATCTCCGCCCGCGCGGCGTCCTGGAGGTGCCCGTAGAACACCTTTTCCGCGTAGGTCATCGCCCGCCCGAGGCGGCGCTTGACGGTCTCGACGTTCTTACGGACCTTCTCGTACACGCCGAAGACAAACCCCGGCGTGGAATCAATGATACGCGTCATGCGAGGGACTCCCGTGGTCAGCGAGTGCCCCTCATTTCAACAGATGCGGCGGGGTTCTGCCAGCATCCGCCGGGCGCCGCCCGCTGCCGGCCCGCGAATGGGTCCCGCAGGAACAGAAAAGCCGGGGTGGGAGGCCTTCCCCACCCCGGCTTCCGTTGTGATCTCAGGAACAGCCCTACGCCGATTTCCGACGGACCCGACGGACCGCCCGGCCGGCCAGCCCGGCCAGCAGGAACAGCCCGAACACTTCCAGCCCGATCAGACCGCACTTCTTCTTCACCTTCTGCCGGAACCCGCCCTTGTCGTCGTCGTCATACTGCCCGGTCGACTCAAGGCCGAAGTCCATCTCGCCGTCGGAGTTCGCGCCGAACGAGACCCAGGGCGAAATCGCGCCCGTGGAGCTGATCGTGCGGGCCCGCCAGTGATAGAACCCTTTCGGCAGGTTCTGGTGAATCTGCGTCAGCGTCCCGGGAGCCACCAGCGCGCTCTCGAAGCTCGGAGCGCTCGTGAACGGCAGTCCGATCACCTGGACCTCGACCTGGAGCCTCAGCAGTTCGCCGGGGATCCCCGTCACCAGGCCCTGGAAGATCATGTCGTGCTCTTCGATCAGCTCCCCGAGCGGGATGATGTTGTCGGGCGAGAAGAGCTGTTCGAGCGAGGTCGGGACGGGAGGAGTGGGGCCGCCCGGATTCGTCACGACGATGAAGTCCGTGAGCGTGGTCGGATTGCCGCCGAACTCGACCCAGGCCGAGCTGACACCGACGGAGCGCTGCGAACGTGCCCGCCAGTGGTAGGACCCTGCGCCGAACGGCACGAGGATGGAGACGGTCGATCCGCCCGGCATGAGCGGCGAATCGATGTCAACGGCCCCGTTGAAGAGAACGCCGGTGTCGGCGAACTCGACCTGGAGACGGATCAGATCGGTCGCGAGACCGGGGACGACGCCCGTGAAGGTGATGTCGTCATTGAAGACCGTCCCGCCGACCGGCACCGGGGTCAGCGTCTCGTCGAGCTGGTCGAGAGCCGTCGGCGTGGCGGGCGGGTTCGTGCTCTGGTCGGCGTCAACGATGAAGTCCGGCGTGCCGCCCGAGAACGGCGTCCAGGCGGACGCGACGCCCTTCGAGGTCACGGTCCGGGCCGACCAGTCGTAGACACCATCCGGGAGGGCGATGGTGAGGCTGGCGAGCGAGCCGGTCGGGAGGAGCAGCGTCTCCAGGTCAGGCGTCCCCGTGATCGGGGTGTAGTCGATCTGGAGGCGGACCAGGGTGGCGTCCGCCGTTGTGACGATGCCGGAGAACACGACGTTCTGGTCGAACACCGTGCCGCCGACCGGAATCGGCGTCAGGTCGAGCTCCGTCTGATCCAGGGCTGTCGGTGCCGGCGGAACGACGCCACCGTCACCGTCGATGATGAAGTGCGGGGAGGACGGATCGAACGCGACGAAGGGCGAAACGGCGCCCAGCGACGTCCGGGTCCGCGCCTGCCAGCTGTAGGCGCCGTCCGCGAGCGGGACGGCGATGGAGACCACCGAGCCGTCCGGAACGAGCGGGCTCTCGACATCCGGCACGCCGGAGAACAGCGCCAGCGACCGGATCTCGACCTGGATGCGGGCGGTGTCGCCCGGAATCGGGGTCGTCACCGTTCCGCCGAGGACGATGGTGTCGTCGAAGAGCGTTGCGGCCAGAGCGACCGGAACGCCCGCCAGATCCTCCTGGAACAGCCCGGTCGGCGACGTCGGCGCGATGCCGGTCGAGGCGATGATGAAGTCCACATCGGCGACAAGACCGAAACTCAGGTAAGGAGAGCTGCCGCCGAGCGAGGACTGCGCCCGGGCCTGCCAGCCGTAGGACCCGTCGGCCACCGGGACGACGATGCTGACCACCGAGCCGCCGGGGACGAGCGGGCTCTCCACCGAGGGGACCCCGGTGAAGACCGTCGGGAGAACGACGTACTCGACCTGCATGCGGTTCAGGTCCGAGGACGTCCCCGGAACCGTTCCGCGGAAGACGATCGTGTCATCGGTCACCGTCCCGCCGGAGGGGACCAGCGCGCCGGCGATCGTGCGCTGCTCCAGCGCGGACGGCGGCCCCGGAGGCGTGCCTCCGATGCTGCTGGCCACGACGAAGTCGGTGCCGGGCGCGCCGAACAGGGTGAAGGCGGAGACCGCACCCAGACTGCTCTGGGTCCGCGCCTGCCACTCGTACGACCCGTCACCGAGCGGAACCGCGATCCGGACGAAGCTGCCGGTCGGAACGAGCACCGACTCCACGTCCGGGATGCCGGTGAATCCGCCGCCGATCAGCGAGAACTCGACCTGGAGCCGCAGGAACGAACCCGAGGCGCCCGTGACGAGCCCTTCGAACACGACCGTGTCACCCGAGGTCGTCCCGCCGGCAGGAATCAGCGACCCGTCGAGGCGCAGCTGAGCAAGACCGGACGGAATGGCCGGGGTCGGACCGCCGCTTCCGGCCGACACGATGAAGTCCGTGACGCCGGTGGTGCCGCCGAACGGGACGAAGGCGGAGGCGAGGCCGGTGGGGCTGACGGTGCGGGCCTGCCACTCGTAGGAGCCGTCACCGATGGGGATGGCGAGGGTGACCGACGTCCCGGAGGGGACGAGCGGCGACTCGGCATCCGGGATACCGGAGAGCGAGCTGGTGGGGGCGAATTCGACCTGCATCTTGACGAGGCCGACGCCGCCCGGGGCGAAGACGGTGCTCCGGAAGACGACGGTGTCACTGAAGGTGGTGCCACCCGACGGGATCGGTGAGCCGCTCAGGCTTTCCTGGGCGAGACCGGTGGGCACCGGGGGTGTGAGGCCGGCGGAAGCGATGGTGAAGTCCGTGCCGGCGGCCGCTGCGAAGTCGATCCAGCCGGAGGAAGCTCCGGTCGAGGACTGCGAGCGGGCGCGCCACATGAAGCTTCCGTCCGCGATGGGCACGGAGATGGACACGGTCGAGGAGCCCGGGACGAGCGGCGACTCGACGACGGGGTTCCCGAAGAAGGCGCCGGCGCTGTCCACGTATTCCACCTGGAGGCGGACGAGGAGGGCGGCCGGGCCCGGGAGGGTCCCGCGGAACATGATCTTGTCATCGGCGACGATCCCACCTGCGGGAACGGCGCTGATGCCGTCGATCCGGAACTGACCGATGCCGGTCGGAGGTGCCGGCGGGACGCCACCGGAGCCTGCGGCGACGACGAAATCGGCCGCGACGCCGGAGGAGCCGCCGAAGGCCGAGAAACCGGAGACGGCGCCGGTCGAGGTGCGGGCTCTCGCCTGCCACTCGTAGGAGCCGTCGCCGTGAGCGACCTCGATCTGGACGGTCGATCCGGTCGGGACGAGCGGGCTCTCGACGTCAGGGACGCCGGCGAGGCCCGTTCCGAACAGGGCGAACTCGACCTCGAGGCGGAGGAACGAGCCCGCGGGGCCGGAAACGACGCCTTCGTAGACGACGGTGTCACCGGAGGTCGTCCCGCCGCCTGCGATCAGCGTCCCGTCGAGGCGGCGCTGCGCGAGGCCGGTCGGGGCCGACGGGGCGATACCGCCCGCGCCGGCGGAGACCAGGAAGTCCGGGGTCACGCCTGAAGTTCCGCCGAACTCCGCATAGGCTCCCGCAGCTCCGGACGCGGCGAGCGTCCGTGCCTGCCACTCATACCCTCCGTCGCCCAGCGGCACGGCGATGCTGACCAGCGTGCCGGACGGGACGAGCGGGCTTTCCACATCCGGGGTGCCCGAGAGGCCACCGACCGGAGCAAAGTCGATCTGCAGGCGGACGAGCTCACCGGGGATCGCCGCGGTCACCGTCGCTCCGAAGACGACCACGTCGGTCGTCGCCGTCGCGCCGAGCCCGATCAGGCTGCCGCCCGGATTGGTCTGCGACAGGCCGGTCGGAGCGGGAGGAGCAACGCCGCCGGTGCTGACGATGAAGTCCGTTCCGGCCGCGGCGCCGAAATCCACCCAGGCCGAAGCGGCCGTCGTGGACGACTGCGACCGCGCCCGCCACATGTAGGATCCGTCGGCGATCGGAATCGCGATGGACACCGTGGCGCCACCGGGAACCAGCGGGCTCTCGACCGAAGGATTGCCCGAGAAGGTGCCGATGATGCTGTCGACGTACTCGACCAGGAGGCGGTTGAGATCGATGGCGGCGCCCGGCAGCGTGGCCCGGAACGTCACCGCGTTCTCATCCGTCGTCCCGCCGGACGCGATCGCCGTCACGCCGTCCAGCCGGAGCTGGGTCAGCGCGATCGGGTCGGCCGGAGCGCTTCCCGTCCCGGCCGCAGGAACGGTGAAATCGATCACGGCGCCGGCCGCGAACTCGACGAACGCCGAGGTCGCACCGGTGGACGACTGGGTCCGGGCCTGCCACTCGAACGTGCCGGTGGTCAGGGGGACGGTGATCTGAACGACCGTGCCGACGAGGACGAGCGGGCTGTCCACGTCCGGGACGCCGGTGAAGCCGAAGCCGACCGGGGTGTACTCAACCTGGAGACGGCCCATCGTGCCGGGCACGCCGCCCACGGTTCCTTCGAAGATCACCGAGCCGCCGGCCGTTGAGCCGCCGGGGAGGATGACCGTCCCATCGAGACGACGCTGGGCCAGCCCGGTCGGGACGCTCGGAGGAGCGCCGCCGGCGCCGGCCAGGACGACAAAGTCCGGGGTCGACGGGTCGAAGCTGGTGTAGGCCGAGGTCGCACCGCCCGAGGACTGCGTCCGTGCCTGCCAGTTGTACGAACCGTCGCCGAGCGGAACCGCGATGCTGACCGAGGTGCCGTCCGGGACGAGCGGGGATTCCACATCGGGAACGCCGGTGAAGCCGGCCGTCGAGAACTCGACCTGCAGGCGCGCCGTGCCGCCTGCGGGCGTCGTCGACACCGTGCCGCCGAAGACGACGACGTTCGTGGCCGAAGTGCCGCCGACCGCGATGACCGAGCCGCCGGGGTTTGTCTGGCTGAGCCCCGACGTCACCGGAGGCGCTGCGCCACCGGCCGCCACCACGAAGTCCGGCGAAGCCACGTCGAAGGGCGTGAATCCGGAGTTCAGACCGAACGAGCTCTGCGTCCTCGCCTGCCAGTCGTAGGAACCATTGCCGAGAGAGACGGTCAGGACGACGACCGAGCCACCGGGGACCAGCGGGCTTTCCACCTCAGGCAGGCCGTCCAGCGCGCCTGTGGCGTAGTCCACCTGGATCCGGTTGAGGTCTGCCGGGACGCCGGGCACGCCGACGACAAACCTGACCGAGCTTCCGGTCGAGGTCCCGCCCAGCACGATCGAGCTCCCGTCGAGATTCTGCTGGTCCATCGTCGCCGCCACCGGAGCGGTCGGAGCCGCGGGGGGAGGCGTGGTCGTATCGACTTCAAAGTCGTCCGGACCGCCGGGGAACGGCGTGTAGGCGGAAACGGCCCCGCTGCTGCTCTGGGTCCGCGCCTGCCAATTGTACAGCCCGTTCGCGAACGGGACGCTGATCGTGACCGTCGTGCCGCCGGAAACCAGAGGGCTTTCCACATCCGGCGTGCCGTCCGGCGCGCCCACCTCGACATCGACCTGGATCCTGTTCAGATCCGTCGCGGCGCCGGGGACGGAGACGCTGAAGACGACGATCGAGCCGGCTGCCGTGCCGCCGGAGGCGATCGCGGACGCGTCGGGATTCAGCTGAGCCATCGCCGCCGCCAGAGGAGCTGCCGGAGCCGCGCCACCGACCGCCACAACGAAGTCGGGCGGGCCGCCCGCGAACGCCGTATAGCCCGAGAACAGGTCGAACGAGCTGACCGTCCTCGCCTGCCAGTTGTACGAACCCGGAGAGAACGGGACGCTCATCGTGACCGTCGAGCCTCCGGCAACCAGCGGGCTCTCCACCTCCGGGATCAGGTCAGGCGCGCCGGCCGCCCACGAAACCTGGATCCGGTTCAGATCCGTGACGAGACCCGGGACGATCGCCTCGAAGACCACAACGCTTCCTGCCGCGGTACCGCCGGAAGCGATGACCGAGGCATCCAGATTGCGCTGGACCAGCGTCACCGGGGCCGAAGGGGCCGCCGGAGGCGTGGTGCCGGTGAAGATGACGAAGTCGGGCGAAGCGCCGGAGAACGGCGTGAATCCAGAGACCGCACCGCCGACGCTCTGCGTCCGCGCCTGCCAGTCGTACGAGGCGTCCGCGAACGGAACGCTGATCGTGACGACCGTTCCACCTGCCACGAGCGGGCTGTCGACATCGGGAATGCCGTCCAGACCTCCTGCCGTCTCCACATCGACCTGGATGCGGTTCAGATCGGTCGCCGCGCCCGGGACGAGAACTTCGAAGACGACGATCGACCCGGCCGCCGTACCGCCGGTCCCGATCGCCGAAGTGTCCGGGTTCTCCTGCGCAAGCACGGTGGGAGCGGCCGGTGCAGCGCCGCCCGTGACGACGACGAAGTCGGGAGGTCCTCCGGCAAACGCCGTGTAGGCGGAGTTGAGGCCGAACGAACTCTGTGTACGGGCAGCCCAGTTGTAGGAGCCGATGCCGAACGGAACAGCGATCTGCACCGTCGAGCCCCCCGCGACCAGCGGGCTTTCCACGTTGGGATTCAGGTCCAGAGCCGAAGCGATCGGCGCGAAGTCCACCTGAATCCGGTTCAGCTCAGCGGCTGCGCCGGGGACCACGACTTCGAAGACCACGACCGGCCCGGTCGAGGTCCCGCCTGCAGCGATCACCGTCCCGTCGAGATTCCGCTGGACGAGCGTCACAGGCACGGTCGGAGCGACCGGGGCCGCAGCCGCGACGACATTGAAGTCGGGAGGTCCGCCTGCGAACAGCGTGTAGGCGGAGGCCAGTCCGGTCGAGCCCATCGTCCGCGCCGCCCAGTTGTACGACCCGGACGAGAGCGGCACCGCCACGTTCACGATCGAACCGCCCGCGACGAGCGGCGACTCGACATCCGGAACGCCGTCGAGCCCGAACCCGGTCAGCTCGACATCGATCTGGATCCGGTTCAGCGCCGAGGCGAGCCCCGGGACCGTCACCTCAAAGACGACCGTGTCGGTCGCAGCCGTGCCGCCCGAAGCGATCGCCGAGCCATCGAGATTCTCCTGCCCCATCACCGTCGGAGCCGCGGGCGGCAGCGACGGTGCCGCCGTGACCACCAGATCGGGACCGGGCGTCGCCGGCGAGAACTCCACGAAGGCGGAGGTCGCGAGCGAGGAACTGATCGACCGGGCCTGCCACTTCCAGGACCCTGCGCCGAGCGGATAGGAGATGGAGACCGTCGAGCCACCCGGAACGAGCGGCGACTCGGCGCTCGGGAGCCCCGTGAACGCCGAGGCTTCCGGAACGACTTCGATCTGGAGGCGCAGCATGTCCGTGCTCGCGGGCAGCGTCGCGCGGAAAACCGCGGCGCCTTCCGGAGTCGAACCGCCGAAGGCAATCCCCGTCGTTCCGTCGAGCATGAACTGCCCGAGCGTGCCCGGCGCCGCGGGAGGCGGGCCGGCTGCCGGGGTGTCCACGTTGAAGTCCAGACCGGCTCCGCCGAAGAGCACGAAGGCCGAGGTCAGGAAGGCCGAGCTCTGGGTCCGGGCCTGCCACTCGTACGCGCCGTCGGTCAGCGGAATCGTGACGGAAACAGTCGTGAGCGGCGGGACCAGAACGCTTTCAGCGTCCGGAACGCCCGTCAGGCCGCCGGTCGGGGCGACCTCGAACTGCACCCGGAACAGATCGCCGGGGGAGCCGGCGGGCGTCGTCGCCCGCAGGACCACGGCGCCTTCCGGCGTGGTGCCGGCAGCCGCAATGATCGTCGTGCCATCCAGACGGAACTGGTCGACGAGCGTCGGGACCGCAGGTGCGACGGGCGGAGGCGCCGCCGCGACGGTGAAGTCGGTGCCGCCACCGGTCTCGAACGCCGTGAGACCCGAGCTCAGCCCTGCCGCATTCGTCAGGCGGGCCGTCCAGTCATAACCGCCCAGCGCGAGCGGAACGCTGATGCTGATCGCCGTCGTCGAACCGGACGGATTGAGCGGGCTCTCCACATCCACGATCCCGTCACCCGTAAAGTCCACCTGCAGACGGAGGTCCTCCGGCAGCGCCACGGTCGGCGTGTACCGGAAGATGATCCCGCCGGACAGCGTGCTGCCGCCGTCCGGGAGCAGGACACCCGTGTCGAGATGATGCTGGGTCAGTTCCACAGAAGCCGGGGCTGCCGGGGCGATGCCGACCGAGAAGTCCGTCGCCGCTTCCGGGTTGCCGGCGGGCGGGAGCGGGAAGGATGCCCACACCGAGCGGGGTGCACCTGTGTAGAGGGACTCAAATCTGGCCTGCCAGTGGTAGGTCCCGGCCGCCAGCGGAATCGTCAACTCGGCTGTCGAGCCGGCGGGAGTGAACGGGCTCTCGGCCGTGGGCACCCCCGCGAACGGGGTGCCGATCGGCTTCACCTCAATCTGGAGGCGCGCCTCTTCGCCGGCGCTGGAACTGACGACCGTACCGGTGAATCGGACGGAAGACTCGGGCGTTGCGCCGCCCACCAGAATCGGCGTGCCGCCGACCCTCGTCTGAGAAATCGCGGTCGGCAGGGCAAGTCCCTGGTATTCACGGTACAGCGCGAAGCCGGTCGGCACGTGCCACCAGGCCACCCTCGGCCTGCCGGCAGAGTCGACAGCGATGGACGGGCTGAAATTCGGTGACGCCGCTCCGCTGATCCCCGTCGGAGCTGTCGCCGAACCCTCGATCTGATTCCAGGCAAACCCGGTCCAGCGCTTCACGAAGATCTGGTTCCCGGCCGGCGCGCCGGTGTCTGCGTTCCATGCGACGACGGGGTTTCCGAGCGAATCGCGACCCAGCACGGGGACATCGTCCGCGAGCCCCGGTGTGCCGGAGATTCCCGTTCCGGAGCCGGACCCGGCCATGTCCACCCAGGCCGCACCGTCGTAACGCTTCGCGTAGATCTCCAGAGTCGGCGCAGTCTCCTGCCACGCGACAATCGGCTGATTCGTGGCATCAAAGGTCACGTCGGGCCAGACAGAAATTCCCGACGCCGAGATGCCCGTCCCGGATCCCGAGGCAGCCAGTTCGACCCAGACGCCAGCCTCGAGCCGGCGGACGTAGATGTGTTCCGATCCGCCGACGGTTTCCCACCAGGCCACCACCGGCCGGTCGAGTCCGTCGATCACGATCCGCGGAAACCTCGAAGTGTTCAAGCCGGCCGTCCCGCTGACGCCTGCCCCGGTCGCGGACCCCCCCACCTCCACCCAGCCGGCGCCGAGGTTCCGTTTCACGTAGATCTCGAACACGCCGCCGGCAGATTCCGACCAGGCGACGTACTGGTTTCCAGCCGAGTCGATCGCGACCGAAGGCGTGCCGCTTTCGGCTCCGGCGGTCGCGCTGATGCCGCCGCCTGTCGCCGACCCGAAAATCTCAATCCAGGCGCCGGCAATGAACTGCCTCGCGTGAATCTCGGACGCGACCCCGACATCTTCACGCCACGCGACGAACGGCGCGGCGCTGCCCGTCGGGCAGGTGATCGCGGGCTCGATCGAGCTGGCGACGGTCGTGAATGGCGCGAGTGCGCCCACATCGACCCAGATTGAGGTTGCTGTGGAAAACGTCCTCACGTCGATGTCAAGCCCCGCATCGCTCAGGGCAACGTACTGAGCCCCGGCCGGGCTGAGCGCCAGGGACACCTGCCGGAAGGCTCCGGACGCGGTCCCGATCACGCCCGAAGTTCCGGACAGAGCGAGCTCGATCCAGGGATCGACCGTCAGGGGGAACTGCGCGAGCGCCACGAACGACTCCGGCACCCGGATCTTCATCGCGCCGCCGACCCAGGCGATCGGCAGGTCGAGTTGGCGGCCGACGGCGTCGATCACGCGTGCTCCGTAGATCGCAGCGATCTCGCTCCCGGTCCCGTCCACGATTCTCAGACCGCCGTGCGTGAACCGCGCGTCGCGCCAGAGCCCGGACTCGACTTCAACCGAAGCGCCGTCCGGCAGCGTGATGCCGCTGGTGACGACGATCTCGCCGGCCACGGCGGGCTTCTCGTCGATCACGACCAGTTGCTCGACGCGGTTCGTGTCGTACATGTACCGCTCGGCGACCGCGCCGCGCTTCGCTTCGAAGCCGCCGTTCGCGACGTCGTACTCGCCGATCGCGCCGCCGGAGATCAGGTCACCTGCGCAGGTGACGCTGGCGGGAAGAAAGCGCAGGCTGAACGGAGCGGCTGCGCCGGCCGGCGTGCCGACGACGAAATCGACGCCGTCATGGCGCGTGTCGTAGCTGCCGTTGGAAACACCGATCGCGCGGGGTGCGCGGGCGGGTGAGGGTGCGGGCGCGCCGACCGCGGGGGCCGCAGACTCGACAGCCTTCAGCGCGATCGAATCGGCTGCGGCGTCGAGGTACGAGAGGCGCGCCTGCTCCGGGCGCGCGGCGGAAGTTCCCGCGAACCAGGCGCCGATCGTGGCGGCACCGGAGAGCGCGAGGACGGCGAGGAATGTCGCCACACTTCGAGTCGATCGCATGAATCCCCCTTCAGGAGAGAGTTGGTTTTCGAGAATCTGGTGGAGCCTGAGGGGGCGCACCCTACGTTGCGGACAAATCCAGACAAGGAAAACTCGCCGGTTTTCGGCCGATTCATGCGAATTCACGATATTGAGCGTGTTTACTCAATATCGAAATGACCGTGCAGAATTGCACCTGCGAAGAAACAAAGAGCCGCGCAGACTTCCAGACATCCGTGTTTTTTTTCACACCCGCCGCGAGGGGCCGCTGCGGATATTCGCGCGGGGCGGAGGCGGATCCAGGCGACTGCCCGCTGCTCTGCGGACTCCTTCGAACCCCGCCCCCGGCGCACGCACGGAAGCCGACCCGGGCGAACCGGTCAATCCGCTACTTCGGCTCCGCCAGCTCCTGCGCGAGCCACTTCTCGACCTCTTCCAGCGTCCCGGTCGTCCGGAGCCGTCCTTCCCCGTCCAGGAGCGCGACGGAAGGGAACACGCCGGGGCCCCACTCCTCGATCGTGCTCGGCTCGGGAATGTCGATGACGATCGGGAACGCCAGGGTGAGCGGATCCCATTCGAGCCCGCCCTGCTTCGCGAGCTGGTCCTGGAGATCGGCGGCGGACTTCGCGTCCTTATTATGGAAGGCGACGATCTGGAGGCGATCGCGCCAGGCGGGGTGCCGCTCCTCGAATTTCACGAGGTTCGGGATCCCCCACCCGCGGCAGGAAGGGCAGCCGTGGCGCCAGAACCAGAGGAGCACCCAGCGTCCGCGGAACGACGCCAGCTTCGCGTCCTTCGCCAGGCCGATGGCGTCGACGATCCGCCACTCCGGCATCACCTCCCCTTTCCGGCTGGCGAGAAGCGAGGGGGCCAGATCGACGGGCGGCGCTGCAAACTCCGGTTTTCCGGGCGGGACGACAAACCGCACCTCCCGCGGCTGCCAACCCTCCGACGCGAATCGCAGCTTGTACTCTCCGGGAGGGACCAGGATCGCGAGGCCGGTCTCGGTGGTGGTCGCGGACCCGATCCGTCCCGCCCCCTCCAGCCGGACCTCGATCCGGACCCCGTCGGTCAGGAACTGCGGATCCTTCGTCGTCACCTTCGCCCTGACGCGGACCAGCGGGATCAGTCGCAGCGTCACGGGCTTCGCGATGTCCCCTTCCTTGAATTCGACGCCGCAGCCGAGCTTGTGAGCCTTGTCGGCGACAAAGACCGTCCGCTCCCCTTTCCAGGGGAGGACCTTCTCGAACTGTCCCTTCGCGTCCGTGACGATCGGTTCCGTGGTCCCGAACGCATCGGCATCGAGCGTCCAGGTCCAGCCGAACCCGATCTCCGCGCCCGGCTGCGCGACCTTTCCGGCGACCACGACCCCGCTGAACGTCCTGTCCTTCTTCGCCTCGGCGGGCGGGGGCTTGGCGGGGGGCTTGGGCGGTTCGGCGGCGAGGACGGCAAGCGCGGCGCAGGCGAGGACGGCGGCGGCTCGTTTCATCGGGGCATCATAGTAGAAGGGGCGGGTGATTCCGCATCGCTCTCTCCCCCTGCCGGCGCGGTCAGAGGGGGCGGCGGTTGACCGGGGGGGAGAGGTCGGGGATCCGGGTTGGGCTCGCCGTCAGGAGGCGCCGGACCTCGTCCAGCGCCGACTCCAGCTGGGGATCCCGTCCCGCCGCGAAATCCTGCGGCCGGTTCTCGACCTCGATGTCCGGGTCGGTCCCGTAGTTCTCGACACCGTAGCCGACGTCCTGGAACCAGGTGGAGAACTCCGGCTGCGTCGTGATGCACCCGTCCGCCAGCGTGTGCCGCGGCCAGATCCCGACGACCCCGCCCCAGGTCCGCTTTCCGACCAGCGGCCCCAGCTTCATCAGCTTGAAGGAGTGGGAGAAGATGTCGCCGTCGCTCCCCGCGAACTCGTCGGTGAGCGCGACCATCGGCCCCATCGGGGCGTGCGAAGGATAGGTGTAGGGGGTCGACCAGCGGCTGACCCGGTAGGCGAGCCGCCGCCGGGCGAGTTTCTCGAGGAGCAGCTGGGAGACGTGACCGCCGCCGTTGTGCCGGAGGTCGATCAGCAGTCCCTCGTGGTCGACCTCGGCGTAGAACAGCCGGTGGAATTCGGCGTACCCCTGGGGGCCCATGTTCGGGATGTGGAGGTAGCCGACGCGCCCTTTCGACGTCGAGTGGACCCAGCTGCGGTTCGCATCGACCCAGGCGCGGTACCGGAGCGAGTGTTCCTCGCGGAGCGTGCGGACCGTCGCGGTCCGCGTCTTCCCCTTGCGGTCGGCAAGCGTGATCCCGACCTCCTGCCCCGCCCGGTGGATCAGGAGTTCCCCGGGCTGGCGCCCCTTGAGAGGCTGCCCGGCGATCGCCACGATCGTCTCGCCCTCCGCCGCATTGACCCCCGGGCGCGCCAGCGGCGAGTCCTTGTCGGGATCCCACGAATCGCCGCGCACGACGCGGCCGATTGTCCAGGTCCCGTCCTTCGCCTGCTCCAGGTCCGCGCCGAGGAACCCCTGCCGCCACTGCGGCGGCTGCCGGTAGTCCCCCCCGATCTCATAGCAATGCGACGTCCGGAGTTCCCCCTGCATCTCCCAGATCAGGTCGGAGAGCTCGCCCCGCGTGGCGACGCGATCCAGCAGCGGCCGGTAGCGGCGGAAGACCGCCTCCCAGTCGAGACCGGCCATGTCGGCCCTGTAGAAGTGATCCCGCTGGAGGCGCCAGGCTTCGCGGAACATCTGTTCCCATTCGGCGGCGGGGTCGACGTGGATGCGGAGGCGTGCGAGATCGAGCCAGCCGGATTCGCGGCTCGGGGCGCCGTTGTCGTCGCGGGGCTTCTCGTCGGCCCCGACGATCCGGATGCGATTGCCGGTGCGGACAGCGAACGTCCGGAGGTCGGCGGCGATCCGGACTTCGGTCACGTTCCCGACCCAGGGCTCGAGCTTCCCCTTCTCGTAGTCCCAGATCTCGAGAGTTCCCTTCGCGGCCGGCTCCCCCATCGACGCCCACGAGTTCCCGAGCGACCCTTCCGCGGGAAACCCGGTCCAGGCGACCTTGCCCCGCATCCCGAACATCTGGACATACCGGCCCTCCGCGACCGGGAAGGCCACGACGCGCCTCTGGATGCCGTCGAAGTCGATGGTCACGGGCTCCGGGGCCGACGGGTCCCGGGGCTTGTCCCCCTGCCGGCGGTCCCAGCGGACCACGGGGCGCGCGGGGCGGACGAACGGGGACGGGGTCTTCGCGCCGAGCGTCACGAGGTGCGGCCGGGAGCCGCGCGGGAAACCGAGGTCGAAGTAGAAGGCGTCGTAGACCGGGTCGAGGACACGGTAGGAGAGGAAGTAGAGGTACTTGCCGTCCGGATCCCAGGTCGGCGCGTAGTCCTGGAAGTCCGGCGCGGTCACCTCGCGCACCTTCCGCGTCTTCGCGTCGACGACGCGGATCTGCGACGTGTGCCGGGTCGACGAAAAGGCGTAGGCGAGCCATGTCCCGTCCGCCGACCAGGACACCCCCGCGATCCGGTCGTGCTCGCTCCGGTCCAGCCGCGTGACCTTCCCTTTCACCAGGTCGACGTGGAGCAGTTCGAACCGGTGGTTCGTCACGGCCGCCGCCCGCCCGGCCGGCGAGACGGCGAGTTCCAGGACCCGCCCGATGTCCGTCCCCGCCGTGACGCAGCGCGGCGGTTTCCCCTCCTCCCGGACTTCGATCGCCTCGTCCCCCGCGGCGTCCGTCACCGTCACGAACCCCGAGGCGTCGGGAAGCCACTGCGTCAGGCGGTGCCGCGCGCCGGGCGTCTCCGCCGCCGGCTGCACCGCCCCCTCCCAGAACGCCATCGACGCCGCGCGCCCGCGGGCCGTCAGGACCGCGGAGTGCCCCTGCGGGTGGAGGGCGAAGTCCTCGACGAACCGGGCGGCCTCGACGAACCGCGGACGGCGCTGCGGGCGCGGGGAGCGGCACTCGACGGGGATCCGGCGGCTCCTGCGCGTCCGGGGATCGAAGATCCAGATGTCGGCGCCGCACTGGTAGACGATGCGGCGGCCGTCGGTATTGGGGAAGCGGACGTAGAAGTCGGCGTGCCGCGTTTCGCGGCGCAGCCCCGCCCCGGTGGCCAGGCAGGAATAGAGATTTCCGGTGCCTTCGTGGTCGCTGACGAAGTAGATGCGCGCGCCGACCCAGAGCGGCCAGGCGAGGTTCCCCGCGATCGTGATCAGGCGCCGGAAGTCGCCGTCGCCGGCCGGATCGACCCAGAGGTCCCCGGTCGTCCCCCCGCGGTACCGCTTCCAGCGCGCGGGATCGCAGCTCGTTGCGATCCATGCCAATGAACCACTGTTCCGTCGCGCGGAAGATGGTGGGATTGTGGCAGCGCCAGCAGTGC